>JBDUCF010000069.1:0-10460 GCA_040003545.1 Pyrinomonadaceae bacterium
GCAGGCGCGGGACGCGGCGCTGGAATCAACGCGGCTCAAGTCAGAGTTCCTCGCCAACATGAGCCACGAGATTCGCACGCCCATGAACGGCGTCATCGGCATGACCGGACTCCTGCTGGACACCGACTTAACGCCGGAGCAAAGAGACTATACCCAGACGATCAATACCAGCGCCGATTCGCTGATGACCGTCATCAACGACATCCTCGATTTCTCCAAAATCGAAGCGGGCAAACTTCGTTTCGAGAAGATTGACTTTGATTTACATCCTGCGGTCGAAAACCCGGTCGAACTATTAGCGGAGCGCTCGCAGGCTAAGGGTATTGAGATCGCCTCTTTGATTGAAAGCGACGTGCCGGTCGCGTTGCGCGGTGATGCGGGACGCTTGCAACAGGTCATCACCAATCTTATCAGCAACGCGGTGAAATTCACTGAAGCAGGCGAAGTGCTGCTCCGCGTGTCGCAAGTAAGCGACAGCGACACGCATGCGATGTTGCGTTTCGCTATTAGCGACACCGGCGTCGGCATCAGTGAAGAGGCGCAACGGCGGCTCTTCCAGCCTTTTGTTCAGGCGGATGGCTCAACCACGCGGCGCTATGGCGGCACAGGGCTGGGACTGGCGATCTCCAAACAACTGGTCGAATTAATGGGCGGAGAAATCGGCATCGAGAGTACAGCGGGCGCCGGCTCAACCTTCTGGTTCACGGCGCGCTTCGAAAAGCAGCCAGCCGGACGCGTTCTTACGAAGCCCACGAAAGCACACCTGGAAGAGGTTCGGGTGCTAATCGTGGACGATAACGAGACCAACCTCCGAGTAATACAACACCAGATTGCTTCCTGGGGAATGCATTCAACCTGCGCGGGCAGCGGGGCGGAAGCGCTCGTGGTAATGCGAAGTGAAGCCGCTGCCGGAAGGCATTTCGGGCTGGCTATTCTCGACATGCAGATGCCGGAAATGGATGGCATGATGCTGGCCCGCACCATAAAGAGCGATGCAGCTATCAACTCGACGCGTTTACTAATGCTGACCTCGCTCGGCCAGCGGGACGATTGCCAAACCTTACGACAGGCAGGGATCGCCAGATGTCTCGGAAAACCGGTTAAGCAGTCGCAGCTCTTTGATGCTCTGGCCATCATCATGGCCGATGAAATCGATGCTCCAGGCCTGAGCATACCGGTTCACACGACCAAATTCGACCAGGAGAAAGTGCTATCTGAACAGACTACCCCTACCCCACAGCCCGCGATTGAACAGACCCGCATTCTGGTAGCTGAAGACAATCTAGTGAATCAGAAAGTGGCACTAAGCCAACTACAGAATTTGGGCTATGCCGCCGATGTGGTTGGCAATGGGCGTGAAGCGCTCGAAGCACTGACAAAATTCTCCTACCCAATTGTCTTGATGGATTGCCAGATGCCGGAGATGGATGGCTACGAAGCAACGGCGGAAATTCGGCGCCGCGAGGAAGGCCTATCCAGCCGTACTGTGATCATCGCCATGACGGCCCATGCCCTTGAAGGTGAACGTGAAAAGTGTCTGGCCGCAGGCATGGACGATTATTTAAGCAAGCCCGTCAAATCAGACGTGCTTTGCCTTATGTTGGAAGAATGGATTAAGCACGACGGCGCGCTGTCAGCATGCGAGCCGTCAAGTGAACCGGAGGTAGTTGCGGATAACGCGAAAGTCAGGGTGCTCGATCCAGGGGTGCTGGCCGGTTTCAGGGATATTCAGCAGCCCGGCAAGCCCGATCTCGTTACTGAACTGATTGACATTTTTCTGGAAGATGCCGCAGTCCAATTCAAAGTGCTGCGTGCGGCGGTCTCAAAGAATAATACGAAAGAGGCGCGTCGTGTCGCGCATCTTCTGAAGGGTAGCAGCGCCAATATGGGCGCCGGGCCCATGGCTGCACTTTACGACTCGCTTGAAAAGACAGAGTTTAAGAATGGCGATTCCGGAGCCCTGCTGGCAACACTCGAGCGGGAATTTGAAAGAGTCAATATGGCTTTAAGAGCCGAACGGCGGCCCAGGCAGGAAGTGAAGCGATGAAGATCTTAATCGCTGAAGACGATCCTGTCTCCCGCCGCATACTTGAAGCGACCCTCGTTAATTGGGGCTATGAAGTCTCAGTCAACCTCGATGGCAGACAGGCGTGGGAAGCACTGCAACGCGAAGATGCGCCTACGCTGGCGATTCTTGACATCATGATGCCGGGGATGGACGGACTGGAGATTTGCCGGAAGGTGCGACAGTTGCCCAACGCTACACCGCCATACCTTATTCTGCTGAGCGCCATGAGCGGTAAGGAGCAAGTGGTCAGAGGCATCAGGGCAGGTGCAAATGATTACCTCACCAAACCTTTTCATAGAGAGGAACTGAGGGTGAGGGTTGGGGTCGGCATGCAGATGCTGACGCTGGAGAAAGCCCTGGCAGAACGTGTGGCCGAGCTGGAAGCAGCACTGTCGCAGGTGAAGCAGCTTCAGGGAATCCTGCCCATCTGTTCCTATTGCAAGAAGGTCCGTGACGATCAGAATTACTGGCAAAAAGTTGAGAACTACATTTCAGACCACGCCGATGTTCAATTCAGCCATGGCATCTGCCCCGATTGTTATGAGCATGTGATTCGAGAGTTTGAAGAAAAGAAGCCAGCAGGAGACGCGAAGAGCGCCGGCGCCGAGTAAAGTTATGAGCTGGCAGAAGTAATGAATACTTTGAGGTCTGATGACAATTTCGTTTCAGAAGTAAGCTAAGAAGGAAAGGGAACATCATGTCGGAGTTACAGCAACAGAATAATCCAGTGACCGTATCACTCGATGTCGTATGGCAGGGCTCAACGGGAAAACACGATGCCCGGATGAGCGAAATCAGCATGGAAGGCTGTTTTATCGATAGCAAGGTTCAAGGAAGGGCGCTGGGCGAGACGGTTGATTTTAAGGTGCATCTACCGGACGGACCGTGGGTTTCCCTGCAGGGCGAGCTTACCAGTCAAGAGTACCCCATCGGTTTCGGCCTGCGCTTTATGCACCTGACGGCAACTGATGAAAGATTACTCGCGGCGGTGGTTATCGCCCATGGAGGACAAGCGGCGATACCGGAAATCCTGGAGCAAATAGAAGAACCAATAGAATCAGCGCGAATTCCAGAGCAGCGGTGCCGGGTGCTCGTGGCCGACGACGATGCCCTGACCCTGCGAATGGTGACGGCGATCGTTGAAACCCAGGGCTGCGAAGTAGTGGCCGTCCGGGATGGGCGCGAAGCCCTGGAGATCCTGCAGCACGACGGGAACTTCTGCGCCGCGATCTTTGACATGATGATGCCACATGTCCAGGGACTGGACTTGATTTTTTATATGAAACGGGATGAGCGTCTGCGGTCGATACCCGTGGGCATGATCACGGCTGAGCAAGATCCAAAGATTTGGGATGAAAGTGTCGCCGCGGGAGCGAGTGTGTTCTTACCTAAGCCGTTCAGTCCGCCTCAGGTGCAAATGATGCTTCGCATGCTGGTCAGCAAATCCACTCCTTTAAGAAGCAACCTGCCCCAAATATTTCACGCTGCGGGAGTGCCCGATGGCAGTGTTTTAGCGTCTGAACATTTGCACTGAGCTCTGATCGCCTCAAATGGTCAGGCCATGCCTCACGATCATTCGCTGCAGCGTCTTGCGATCCACACCCAGCATTCGGGCGGCCGCTTGCTTGTTGCCACTGGTACGCACCAGCACGCGCGCGACATAGCGGCCTTCCACGTCTGCCAACGCCGGCCATTCGTCTGCAGCCAGGATGGTATGTTCTTCGGTCGCCGGTGTCTCGATGGTGGTAGCAGCCCCTTCACGAAAAGTCCGCACGTGCTCCGGTAAATCCTGCGGGCGAATTATTGAATCGCACAGCGCTGCAGCGCGCACCACCGCATTCTCCAATTCACGAATGTTACCGGGCCACGAATACTTCTCGAGCAATTTCAGAGCCTCTCCCGAGAATGTGGCTGGTTTGTTCAAAGAAAAGACCCGCTCGGCAAAACTTTTCGCCAAAGGCAAGATGTCTTCGCGGCGCTCGCGCAAGGGCGGAAGCAGGATAGACACCGCATTCAATCTGTAAAATAGATCCTGGCGAAAACGTCCGGAGTTGACCTCTTCCTCCACGTCGCGATTGCTGGCGGCAATCACCCGGACATCAACTTGTTGCTCCCGGTTGGAGCCGACGCGGCGAATCTCGCCCTTCTGCAGCGCGCGTAATAATTTCACCTGAAACGCCGCACTGGTTTCGGTAATCTCATCGAGAAAAACCGTACCGCCATTTGCTTCCTCCCACAGTCCGGGCCGATCCCTCTCGGCTCCGGTAAACGCCCCCCGCACATGACCAAACAATTCTGATTCGATCAGGTCGGCGGGAATAGCGCCACAATTGACGGCGACAAATGGTTTCGCAGCTCGGTCACTGCGGCGATGCAAAGCGGAAGCTACTACTTCCTTGCCGGTGCCCGATTCACCGGTTAACAGCACGGGCAGGGTGGTGCCGGCCACCCGTCCTACCTGCTTCATCACTTCGATGAACACGCCGCTGCGGCCAACCAGATCAATGTCTGACTCGTAAGGACTAGCGCCGTTAAGAGAAATCAGCCGATGATGCGGCCGTTTGTTGAGACGCTCCGACAGCCCTTGCGAGAGAGCCTGCAAAGCGTCAGCGCCGAAAGGCTTCAAAAGATAATCGTAGGCGCCGAATGCCGTTGCATCCAGCGCCCCGATTGCGGTCCCGTGTCCGGTCATCAATACCACCCTCGTCTGGGGCAGCTCCTCTTTGAATCGCTTGAGCACGCTGAAACCATTCGCGCCGCCCAGAACTACATCGCAGAACACTACTCCCCAGTCCTGTTCGCGCAACATCTCAAAGGCCTGCTCGGCAGACTCAGCTTCGCTAACCGTCCAGCCTTCGTCGCGAAGTACGTGGCCTACAAATCCGCGCACTTGCTGATCGTCGTCAATTACTAAAGCCTGCATAAGAATCCTGTTCCTCCGAGAATCCGCTCAGGCATGAACCAGTGTCTGTTGCTCGGCGGTGGGCGCCCGCATGAATACTGCCAGTTCTTCGGCGGGCAAACCTTTGCTGAAAAGAAAACCTTGTATCTCGTCGCATCTGAGTAGTCGCAGGAAGTTTAGCTGTTCCTCGGTTTCAACACCTTCGGCTACGACGGCAAGCTTGAGATTGTGCGCCAGCGTAATGATGGCCATCACCAAAGAAGCATCGTCCGGATCTACCGTCAGGTCTCTGACGAAAGACTGATCGATCTTTAACGCGTCAATGGGCAATCGTTTGAGATAACTGAGCGAGGAAAAGCCGGTACCAAAATCATCAATAGAAATCTTGACGCCGATCTTTTTCAGTTCGCCCAGAACGTCGATGGCAAACTCGGCGTTGTTCATGACAGAGGTCTCGGTCAATTCCAGCTCGAAATGTCTGGGAGCCAGACCGGTATCGCGAAGTATCCGCACTATGGTTTTGGCGATATTGGGTTGACGAAGCTGTTGCGCGGCGATATTTACAGCCATAACCATCGGCGGGAACCCTGCGTCCTGCCAAATCTTATTCTGCCGGCAGGCGACGCGGACGACCCATTCACCGATGGGAATAATCAAACCGGTGTCTTCTGCCAGGGAAATGAATTCAGCCGGCGCCAGCAGTCCAAGCTGAGGATGTTGCCAACGTATTAACGCTTCGACGCCCGTGATCTGCATTGAGTCAACCGCTACCCGGGGCTGGTAGTGCAGCACAAACTCCTCGTTGTCTATTGCATGGCGCAAGCTGGTTTCCAGTGTCAGCCGCTTCGATGCCAGCTCGTGCATTTCAGGCATGTAAAATTGATAGTTGTTACCACCCGCCGTTTTGGCTCGATAAAGGGCGGCTCCGGCATTTTTCAACAAACTCTGGCAGTCGTTGCCGTCCAAAGGAAAGAGGCTGACGCCGACGCTGGCAGAGGCGAAGACTTCCTGGCCATCAAGATCGAAGGAGGGTTTGAAAACCTCCTGTACCGATCGAATAATCTCGACCACGTCTTTGGTTTCGCCAATCTGTCTTAGCAAGAAGGCAAACTCATCGTCTCCGAAGCGCGCCACAGTATCGCCCTGAGTGACACACCGTCTTAGCCTGTCGGCAATTCCATTCAGAAGCCAATCGCCGCACACATGGCCCAGGGTGTCGTTTACTTTCTTCAACCGATCGGGCGCAATAAAAAGAATGCCAAACGCCTCGCCCGAGCGTTGGGCCACAGCTACCGCCTGGTCCACCCGGTCTTCGAAGAGGATGCGGTTCGGCAAGTCCGTCAACGTGTCGTAGTAGGCAAGCCGGGTTACTTCGGCGGTTCGCTGTTGCAGGAGGATCTCCAGTTCATCCTTATAGCGGCGCTTTTCTTTCAATAACAGAGATTGCTTCAGCGCTCGTTCAACCGCCGCCTGGACCTGCCTGCCGTCGAAAGGCTTCATGATGTAGTCAAACGCCCCGGCGTGCAGGGCTTCAATTGCGGTCTCGATATTACTTTTTCCGCTAATCATCAGGACGACGCAATCAGGAGCAATCGAATGGACGTGCGGCACTAACTCCAGTCCGCTCATGCCGCCCATCTGTATGTCGCTGAGAACCAAATCAAAGTGATCTGCCGCCAGGGCTGTCAGAGCTTGCTCCGCAGATTCGGCTTCGCAACAATCGTAGCTGTTACCCAGGAGCTTCAGCAGTAATCCCCTGATTTGATCGTCGTCATCGATTATCAGAATCCTTGTTAGTGGGAGTACGGCCGCGGGCATTGCGTCACCGCCGTTGAGTTCGTTTGTTGGGGATGGACGCATTGGATTATTCTTCGGACGGGGGCACGCGATATTTCATCGCTCAGGCCTTATCCAGGACCTCCCTCACCTTTCGCGCCATGGTCGGGGAATCGAAAGGCTTTTGGATGAAATTGAGTGTCTCGTCCAGCAGACCATGACGCACGATTGCGTCGTCGGTATAACCCGACATGAAAAGGACCGGGAGGTTGGGACGAATCGCCAGCACCCGTTCCGCCAGTTCTCGCCCGCTAATCTGCGGCATAACGACGTCCGTGATGATTAGCCTGATGTCACGCTCGAGATCCAGGGACAGCGAAAGAGCTTCCTCCCCATTCGAGGCTTCAAGCACCTGATAGCCCTGTCCTTCGAGAATCTGTTTCAGGATGGCTCGTACCTGATCTTCATCTTCGACCAGGAGGATCAACTCTGTACCTTTAGGAAGGGAACTTGAAACAACTGCTTCTTCTTCGCTCGACTCGTCAACCCGCGGCAGGTAAATCTTGAACGTGCTGCCATGTCCTACTTCGCTATAGAACCAGATGTTTCCGCCGCTCTGTTTGACTATGCCGTACACCGTCGCCAGTCCCAGCCCTGTTCCCTGACCAGAGGCTTTAGTGGTAAAGAACGGGTCGAAAACACGAGGCTGAATTGCCGCATCCATTCCACATCCGGTATCGCTTACCGCCAGCATTACATAGGGCCCGGCCAGCGCCGCATGCCGCAGCGCGTATTCTTCGGAGTGCACGACATTGCGGGTCTCGATCGTAAGCTTGCCTCCTTTCGGCATGGCATCACGCGAGTTCACTATCAGGTTTAGTAAGACCTGCTCGATCTGACCCGGATCCGCTTTCACTTTTCCCAGTACAGGGGTAGATATTGTCAGAAGGTCAATATCTTCTCCTATCAAGCGACGCAGCATCTTCTCCATATCCGCAACCGCTACGTTGAGATCCAGCACCTTGGGTTGCAGAATTTGCTTCCGACTAAAGGCCAGCAACTGGCGGGTAAGGGCGGCGGCGCGATCGCCGGCTTTCTTGATTTCCTCAACACTGGAGCGATGAGGACTGTCTTGCGGCAGCTTATTCAACAGAATGCTCGAATACCCACCGATCACGGTCAGGAGATTATTGAAGTCATGGGCCACGCCGCCTGCCAGTTGCCCCATCGCCTCCAGCTTTTGTGACTGGCGAAGTTGTTCTTCGCTTTCGATCAAAGCTTCCTCGACCCGCTTGCGTTCTATGAATTGGCCGATCTGGCTGCCGATAGTTAACATCATAGCCAGCAGATCCGGATCGGGCTCGCGAATGGAGCGACTGAAAAATTCCACCACGGCCAGGATTTCCGAGCGAAGCCGAATGGGAAAAGCGCAAGCGCTGTGCAAGCCCGCGCCCGCCGCGATAGCGGACCGCGGGAAGTTCGTGTCTTCAGCCACCTCCACAATCCACGCTGGTTGGTTGTTGGCCCAAACTCTTCCCGGAAGTCCAATTCCCGGCGTGAAAACCGACTGGCGGCTGGCACTCTCGAATTCTTCCGCGCCCGGGCCCGGAGTACTCCATATCTGAGAGCAACCCAAAGTATTTGAGGTGCGGTCGACTGTCCACAGGCATCCGTATTCCCACTCCACACCTTCACAAACCGCCTGTAGGATTTTTGAGGCCCCTTCACTGAGAGTGTTTGATTCCGCCAACGCGCGGGTAACGGCATACTGGACAGATAGGCGATTCTCAGCCTTTTTCGTCTCGGTAATGTCCCGCAGGTAACCGGTGAACATCGGCTTGCCCCTTGATTCCATTCGCGTAATCGTTAGCTCGACGGGGAACTCAGTGTTATCCCGGCGTTGTGCGCTCAATTGAAGCCGCTGGCCGAGCACCCTGCCCTCACCGGTGGCGAGATATCGTTTCAGGCCCTGGTTGTGTCGTTCTCTATAGCGCTCAGGGATAATGATCTCCGCCATTTTTCTGCCAATGGTTTCCTTCTGCGAGTAGCCAAAAGTTTTTTCCGCGGCTGGATTCCAATCAACAATTAGTCCTTCGTGGTCCATGGTGATAACGCAATCCATTGACGACTCCAGGATTCCTCTGTTGCGAGCCTCGCTTTCACGCAACGCCTCCGTAGCTCGCTTGCGCTGGGTGATATCTTCGATGGTCCCTTCGCGGCCAACCTCCAACCCTTTTTCATCGCGCAGTATGCGAATGTTCTGTGATAGCCAGATCTTCTGACCACCTTTTCGGTAAGCTTCAAACTCGAAATCCAGTAACACCTTCCGCTCTTTTAAGGTCTGGGTGACTTGCGTGGGAAATGCGGGATCGACATAGAGTTGTTCACCAATATCGGTAAAGGAATCTACTACTTCCTGCGGCGAATCATATCCAAGTATGTTAGCCAGGGCCGGGTTGACTACGAGGAAACGTCCGTCCGGGGCCAGGCGAAATATTCCTTCTACCGCATTCTCAAATATCGATCGATAATTTTTTTCGGCCTCTTGTACCTGCGTGTAAAGGGATGCACTCTCAAGTGCCGAAGCTGCGGTGCCGGCGAGAATGGTTAACGCTTTCATTTGTCCCAGCGTGAAAGGACGCAAGTGGCTGGTCACGTTTAAATTGATGATGCCGACCAACTTATTTGCCACCTGCATGGGAACTGAAATGGCGGAGCGTATGTCGGCCCGGGGCCAGAGCGATATAAAACGATCGTCGCGAACCTCTCCGTTGAGGATCAAAGGAGTTCGCTCACGAGCCATCCAGCTGGCAATGCTGTTTTCCAGGGGGATTCGTTCGCCCAGCAGCCGTTCTCTTTTTTCGCCGCGCACCATTGCCACATAGAGCTCTTTGCCATCCTGAGTGGGAAGCAGGATGGAAACCTCGTCGGCATTGCTCTGCTCGAGGGCGGCATCGGCGAGTTTGCTTAGCACGGTTTGGGGATCAAGTGTGAAAGCGATGGTTTGCGACAAGCCATAGATGGCCACAGTTTCACGAAGATGCACGTTCTCAAGACGCAAGTGCCTGACATTCATGGCGCGAGTCAACACCGGCATCAACATCTGCATGCGGAAGGGCTTAAGCACGTAGTCGAAGGCGCCGAGCTTCATGGCATCGACGGCGGTCTGGATGGTGCCCTGGCCCGTCATCATGATGGCAACTACATGTGGATCGATTTCGAGGGTGGCTCTTAATAAGGCGATGCCATCCATTTCCGGCATCATTAGATCTGTCAGTAGCAGATCGAAGTTCTGTTCGCGCATTGCCGCCAATGCTTTGACTGCGGAGCTGCATCCAGTGACTTCATATCCCTGTTTCCGAATTGACTCGACCAGAATGGTTTTCAGCTCCGGTTCATCGTCAACGACCAGGATATTTCCCAGCGACGGGTTTGGGCCGGTCCGTGCCGTAATAAGTTCCTCGACTTCAGGTTCATGGAGCTGAGTAGTCATGCCGCCACCGCCGCGTCCTGACTACCTGCCGGCAGGGTGATCCGGACGGTAGTGCCTTTTCCCGGTCCGGTCACAATTTCGATTGTGCCGCGGTGTTGCTCGACCGTACGGCGACAGATCGCCAAACCAAGACCGGTACCTTTGCCTTCAGGCTTGGTGGTGAAGAAAGGATCCCAGAGCTTGGGCAAATCTCCGGTCTGAACGCCGGTACCGTTGTCGAT
>JBDUCF010000070.1:0-10443 GCA_040003545.1 Pyrinomonadaceae bacterium
ATTAGCGATCGGGGGGTTGCCTAAATCCGCAATCCGAACTCCGAAAAATCGAAGAGCTTCGCTGGCACCTCAGAGGGAAACAAAATGAAAAAGCGTGGAAAGAAATATCGCGCCGCTCTGGAAAAGATCGAGCCTGCGCGCAAGTACAATCTGGAAGAGGCGGCGCAAAAGGTGAAGGAAATCGCCTTTGCTAAGTTTGATGAAACAGTCGAACTAACCATGTGGCTCGGCGTCGATCCGCGCAAGGCCGATCAGTTGGTGCGCGGCACGTTGGTCTTGCCGCATGGCCTGGGAAAATCAAAAACCGTCCTGGTTATCGCCCAGGGTGAAAAGATCAAGGAAGCAGAAGAAGCCGGCGCCGATTTTGTAGGCGGCGAGGACATGGTTACCAAGATCAAGGGTGGCTGGCTGGAATTCGACGCCGTCATCGCTACCCCGGACATGATGCGGCTGGTAGGCGGACTGGGAAAAGTTCTGGGGCCGCGTGGCCTGATGCCGAATCCAAAAACCGGAACAGTTACCTTCGACGTGAAAACTGCGGTGAATGAAACGAAAGCCGGCAAGGTCGAATACCGGGTGGACAAGACCGGCGTGATACACGTGGCGGTGGGCAAGGTCTCGTTCGAAGCAGACAAAATCCGCGACAATACGCGGGCGATACTTGAAGCCGTCGTGAAGGCCAAGCCGGCAACCGCGAAAGGCAAGTACGTCAAGAAAGTGAATCTGGCGTCGACGATGAGCCCGGGCGTTTTGCTCGACGAAGCAGCATATGTGAAACAGGCGTAGGGAGCGAAACGGATGAAGACCAAAGCACAAAAGCAAAAAGACCTGGAAGCTCTGGCCGAGCAGTTTCAGAAGGCCAAGGCAGCAATGCTGGTGAGTTTCAAGAACATGACTGTTCCCAAGGACCAGGAGCTGCGCAACCAGTTACGCGACGCGGGCGGCAGCTATGCGGTAGTGAAGAACACGCTGGCCCGCAAAGCGTCCGAAGGAACAGTGCTGGAGCAGGCGAAAGACCAGTTCAAGGGCGTGACCGCGGTGGCGCTCAGCACCGGCGATCCGGTGGGGTTGTCAAAGGCCATAACCAAATTTAACAAAGCCAACCCCGACATTTTTACTTTCAAGGTGGGAATCGTAGAGGGCAAGGTAGTGGCATTGCGCGATGTCGAAGCGATCGCCAGCCTGCCTTCGAAAGAGGAGCTGATTTCAAAAGTTATGTTCCTTATTAACTGCCAGGCGCAACGGCTGGCCACGGTAATATCGGCCGTGCCGCGGAACCTGGCGATTGTCGTCAAACAAGTTAGCGATCAGAAGGGCGGTCAAGCCGCCTAGGAATTTCGGAATGCGGATTTTCGTTTCTCGGGCAGCCTAAGTCGGAAATCCGCAATCCGAAATTCCAATTTGAGTCAGTGGGCCGGACGCGGAAAACGAGCGCGACGATTATGTCAGATCGTCCCTTGCGTTTCGGACGTTTTCCCAGTTGCGATGCAGCAACCTGGAAAAGTGTCCCGTGGGTTCTCCTGCTGCGATTGGTAAATCTGGACAGCAACATTGGAACCCTTTGAGGAGGATGGAAAGAAATCATGGCACTTTCGAATCAAGAAATCGTTGACGCTCTGAAGGAGAAAAGCCTTCTGGAGACTTCTGAGCTGGTGAAGATGATTGAGGAAGCGTTCGGCGTATCGGCCGCGGCAGCAGCGGTCGCGGCTGCTCCGGCGGCCGGCGCGGCCGGCGGCGGCGAGGCCGCAGCGGCTGAGGAAAAGACTGAGTTCGATGTCATTCTGCAGGCAGCCGGCGGCAACAAGATCAACGTCATCAAAGTCGTTCGTGAGGTGACTGCGCTGGGACTGAAGGAAGCGAAGGATCTCGTTGAAGCTGCACCGAAAGCCGTAAAAGAGGGCGTTTCCAAAGAAGAGGCCGAAACTGTTCGCCAGAAACTGGCGGATGCCGGCGCGACCGTCGAAGTCAAATAGGGGTCAGGTAGCAGATGCCGGGTGTCAGGCAACGGACTAAGCGACACCCAGCATCTCCCATTTCGTCACCTGTTCGTTCGCTTGACACTCGCGCTGTTAGTGGTTAACTTGGGGGAGTATTGAGGGCTGGCGTTACTCCCGGAAAATTGATTCGCAAAATTGAACCGCTTTTTGGTTACTAAGCGGTCAGGGCATTCTGCGCTCTGACCGCGTACGTGTGTTTTAAAGCGGCCGACTACCTCAGTTCGAGCCCCAGCGGTCGCCCATGGTTAGTGGCTTATATCTTTTAAGGAAGAACTCATGTCTGAAAATCTACTCGATACAGTCAACAGCGGATTAGGACGACGGACCAGTCAGGCGCCTGTGCGGCATGACTTTTCCAAGATTGCGACTTCCGTGCGCATTCCGAACCTGATCGAGATCCAAAGAGAATCTTATAACCGGTTTCTGCAGATGGACCTGCTGCCTGAAGAACGCGAGAACACCGGCTTGCAAGCGGTCTTCAAATCGGTGTTTCCGATTTCCGATTTTCGCGGCACGGCCACGCTGGATTTCGTCGAGTTTCAAATCGGCAACTGGCAATGCAAGTGCGGCCGGCTTGAGGGGCTGAACTACCTGCGCGCTAACTGCAAGAATTGCAGCTCGACCATCAAGGTCAATCCCCTGACGCCGGGCGAAACGCTGTGTCACAAATGCGGCACCTTCAATGCAGTGCGGCCGCAACTCTGCGACAACTGCGGCGAGCCGGTGGGTCTGAAGCACAAACATGACCAGCAGGAATGCCAGGAGCGCGGCATGAGTTATAGCGTGCCCCTGAAGGTCAAGATTCGTCTGACAGTCTACGACAAGGATCCGGAGACCGAAGCGCTGTCGATTCGCGATATCAAGGAAGAGGAAGTCTTCTTCGGCGAGATTCCGTTGATGACGGACAACGGTACATTCATCATCAACGGTACCGAGCGCGTGATCGTTTCCCAGTTGCACCGATCACCGGGCGTCTTTTTCAAACGTGGTCTGATTTACATTGCCAAGATTATTCCGTATCGCGGCTCGTGGGTGGAGTTTGAATACGATCAGAAGAACCTGCTCTATGTGCGGGTTGGCAAGCGCAAGTTCCTCTCCACTATTTTTCTGCGCGCGCTGGGTATCTGGCTGACTAACGACTTCAGCGGCAGATCGTTTCGCACCGATTCGTTACTCGAAGATGCCGTCAAAAACGCTTCGTTCGGCGACGAAGATATCCTGCGTGCGTTTTACGTAGTTGACGAAGTGCGTATCGAAGACGAGCGGCTGATGATGCAGGTTCCCGATAGCGGCAACAGCAGCCTGGTGGGAATGAAGGTTGATTTCGACATCAAGGGCCGGGGCGAACCCATCGTGCGCAGTGGCAAGAAGGTGACGCACACGGCGCTCGAAGCATTACGCAAGGCCAATATTGGTGAAGTTGAAATTGACGCGGCCCAGCTCGAAGGCGCGTACAGCGTCGCCGACGTTGTGGACACCGAAAGCGGCGAAGTGCTGCTCGAAGCCAACAACGAGATTACAGCTCAAAAGCTCCAGGAGATTACCAAGACCAGTATTGAGAGCTTTGCGATCTTCTTTCCTGAGCGCGACGACGTCGGACCGGTGCTGTCCCAGACTCTAAAGAAGGACGTCATCACCAAGCCGGTGGATGCGCTGCTCGAGATTTACCGCAAGATGCGCCCGGGCGACCCGCCGACCGTGCAAACCGCATATCGCCTGCTGGAGGGGATGTTCTTCGATCCGCGGAAGTTCGACTTCTCGCGCGTCGGACGGCTGAAGTTCAACATCAAGATGGGCAAGCCCGAGCGCAATCGCATCGATGATCCATTGCTGTCGGCTCAGGACTTTACGGAAGTCGTGTCGTACGTTCTGAAGATGCGCAAGAACCCTTCGGAGTTTCAGGCGGACGATATTGATCATCTCGGTAACCGGCGCGTTCGTGCGGTGGGCGAGTTGCTGGAGAACCAGTTCCGCATCGGCCTGGAAAGAATGGAGCGGGCCATCAAGGAAAAGATGTCCATCCATCAGGAAATGCAAACCACCATGCCGCGGGATTTGATCAATGCCAAGCCGGTAACGGCGGCGGTGCGGGAGTTCTTTGGTTCGAGCCAGCTTTCGCAGTTCATGGATCAAACCAATCCGCTGTCGGAGATCACGCACAAGCGGCGTCTTTCGGCGCTGGGACCGGGCGGCCTTTCGCGCGAGCGGGCCGGGTTTGAAGTGCGCGACGTACACCCGACGCACTACGGGCGCATTTGTCCGATTGAAACGCCGGAAGGTCCGAACATCGGTTTGATTTCCAGCCTTTCCTGCTTTGCGCGAATTAACGAGTTCGGGTTTATCGAATCGCCGTACCGCAAGGTGAACGACGGCCGGGTGGTCGAGTATGTTCGGGTCATCAATGGGGGCGATACGAAACTGAAGCCCGGCGATCATGTGCCGCTCGAAGACGTGGAGAAAGCCAACAAAAAGGTCAGCGCGGACGGTCGAAAAGCGAAATACGACCCATGGCCGTTTTATCTGACAGCCTGGGAAGAAGACAAACACGTCGTCGGACAGGCCAACATTGAACTGGATGCAACCGGTTACATCATCAACGAGCGCAATGCCTCGCGCAAAGCCGGCGAGTTCATTCTGGCGCTCCGCAAAGACATTGAGTATGTCGACGTTTCGCCGAAGCAGCTTGTTTCAGTGGCGGCTTCGCTGATTCCGTTTTTGGAAAACGATGACGCTAACCGCGCCTTGATGGGATCGAACATGCAGCGCCAGTCAGTGCCGTTGCTGCGGGCCGAAGCGCCCTATATTGGCACGGGCATGGAACGGGTGACGGCGCAGGACAGCGGCGCGGTGGTGGTGGCGCGGCGCGATGGCGTGGTGGACTATGTTGACTCGGAACGCATCATCATCAAAGCCGATCACAACGTCGATGGCACCATCTCGCGCGAAGTGACGGCCGACATCTACACTCTGATCAAGTTCAAGCGATCGAACCAGAACACCTGCATCAATCAGCGGGCCATCGTGCATGTGGGCGAACCCGTTACCAAGAACCAGGTGATTGCGGATGGGCCTTGCACTGATCGGGGCGAGCTGGCCCTGGGCCGTAACGTGCTGGTCGCGTTCATGCCGTGGCGCGGCTACAACTTCGAAGACGCGATTCTCGTTTCCGAACGTCTGGTCAAAGACGATTACTACACCTCAATCCACATCGAGGAGCTGGAGATTGAGGCGCGCGATACGAAACTCGGACCCGAGGAGATCACGCGCGACATTCCCAACGTGGGCGAGAACATGCTCCGCGATCTTGACGAGAGCGGCATCATCCGCATCGGCGCCCAGGTGAAACCCGGCTCGATCCTGGTCGGTAAAGTGACGCCGAAAGGCGAAACCCAGTTGACTGCGGAAGAGAAACTTCTGCGCGCGATCTTCGGCGAAAAAGCCGGGGACGTAAAAGACGCTTCGCTGCAGTGCCCACCGGGAATTGACGGCACCGTGGTGGACGTTCAGGTCTTCACGCGCAAGGGACAGGAAAAAGACTTGCGTTCGCAGTTCATCGAGCAGAACGAGGAGGATCGTTTACGACGCGACCTGGAAGACGAGATTCGTATTCTGCAGGAGCAACGGAACGAGCGCATCTACGAACTGCTCGAAGGGCGAAAGCTTGCGGCCGACCTGACAATGAATCGCGAGGTGGTAATTGCCAAGGGCGAGCCAATCACGCGGCAAATGCTGGAGGGGATTGAGCCCAAGGCCTTGCGCAAGGTGCAGTTGACGTCGGCGCGGGTCGATGTCGGAGCAGAAATCAAGGAGTACGAAGATCGCACTGAGCGGCAGATAAAGATTCTCTCCGATATTTACGAAGAGAAGATTGCCAAGCTGCGACAGGGCGACGAGCTGGCCCCGGGTGTCATCAAGATGGTCAAGGTCTTCATCGCCATGAAGCGCAAGCTTTCCGTTGGCGACAAGATGGCCGGTCGCCACGGTAACAAAGGTGTTATTGCCCGCATCCTGCCGGAAGAGGACATGCCATATCTGCCCGACGGCACGCCGGTAGAGATTGTTTTGAATCCGCTGGGCGTACCTTCACGCATGAACGTCGGCCAGATTCTCGAGACGCACCTTGGCTGGGCGGCGCGCGTGCTGGGCCTTTACTTCGCGACGCCTGTTTTTGATGGCGCCACCGAAGCCGAGATCAAGGACAAGTTGCGAGAGGCCGGCGCGCGGGCGCGCGAGCTGGGATTGCCGGAGATCGTGAACGAGTCGGGCAAGGCCACACTCTACGACGGCCTGTCCGGCGAGCCGTTTGAACAGAAGGTGACCGTCGGCTACATCTACATGTTGAAGCTGTCGCACCTGGTTGACGACAAGATTCACGCCCGCTCAATTGGGCCGTACAGCTTGATCACGCAGCAGCCGCTGGGTGGAAAAGCGCAGTTCGGCGGCCAGCGCTTCGGTGAAATGGAAGTGTGGGCCCTGGAAGCTTACGGGGCGGCGCATATCCTGCAGGAACTGCTGACAGCTAAGTCGGACGACGTCGCGGGACGCTCGAAGATTTATGAAGCGATCGTCAAGGGCGAAGCAGATTTTGATCCGGGTCTGCCGGAATCTTTCAACGTGCTGGTGCGCGAGCTGCAATCGCTGTGTCTCGATGTTGAGCTAATTAACAAACCCAACGGCACGGGGGAAACAGACGACGCAATGGTCGGCGAAGCGCTGATCACCGCCGGCGCTGAAGGATAGGGGAATTGCGGAATTCGGATTTCGGATTGCGAATTTGAAAGCGGCAATCAGAGATGCGAAAGTAACTGGATACGCGAAGATCGGATCGGGAATTTGAGGACGACAAATCCCCAATCCGAAATTCGCAATCCGAAATGGAGATAAGACGTGTTTCGATTCCATCAAGAAAAAATGCCACTGGCGCCTGACTTCGAGGCGATCCGTATCTCACTCGCGTCGCCGGAAAAGATCCGGCACTGGTCGCATGGCGAAGTAACCAAGCCCGAGACCATTAACTACCGCACCTTCAAGCCGGAACGCGATGGCTTGTTCTGCGCCCGCATCTTCGGGCCGGTCGCCGACTGGGAATGCCTGTGCGGAAAGTACAAGCGTATGAAGCACCGCGGCGTCATCTGCGACAAGTGTGGGGTGGAAGTGACGCAGGCGAAAGTGCGCCGCGAGCGTTTGGGCCACATCGATCTGGCCAGTCCCTGTTCGCACGTCTGGTTCTTCAAAGGATTACCTTCGCGCATCGGACACTTGCTCGACATTCCTCTGCGGGAACTGGAAAAAGTCCTCTACTTCGAATCCTATATCGTCATCGATCCCGGCGACGTTCCCGGAATCAAAGAACGAGAGCTGCTCTCCGATGAGCGCTATCGCGAATTGATGCGCGACTTCCCAGCGCAGTTTGTGGCCAAGATGGGCGCCGAAGCGATTAAGGAATTGCTGGCGGCGGTCAAGGTCGAAGAATTGGCTACCGACCTCCGCATCCACATGAAGGAAGAGACTTCGCAACAGAAGAAGCTGAAGTATTCCAAGCGTCTGAAAGTTGCCACCTCCTTTTTGAAATCCGGCAATCGTCCTGAGTGGATGATCCTGGATGTGATTCCGGTAATTCCACCGGAGCTGCGTCCGCTGGTGCCCCTCGATGGCGGCCGGTTTGCAACTTCGGATTTGAACGATTTGTATCGGCGCGTTATCAATCGCAACAACCGTCTGAAAAAGTTGATGGAGCTGCGCGCGCCCGAAGTTATTGTGCGCAACGAAAAGCGCATGTTGCAGGAGGCCGTCGACGCGCTGTTCGATAACGGCCGTCGCGGGCGCGTGCTGCGCGGCGTTAACAACCGGCCGCTGAAGTCTCTGAGCGGAACGCTCAAAGGCAAGCAGGGCCGTTTCCGTCAGAACCTGCTCGGCAAGCGCGTGGATTATTCCGGGCGCTCGGTCATCGTGGTCGGCCCCGAGTTGAAACTGCACCAGTGCGGCCTGCCCAAGAAGATGGCCCTCGAGCTGTTCAAGCCTTTTATCT
The DNA here is from genome assembly GCA_040003545.1 of Pyrinomonadaceae bacterium. GTDB lineage: Bacteria > Acidobacteriota > Blastocatellia > Pyrinomonadales > Pyrinomonadaceae > DASXRU01. Next base: position 8,026 of record JBDUCF010000070.1, read on the forward strand.
ATAACCAGCTCGAAAAACAGCAGCACGCTGCCACCATCAAACAGGCCCGCGAGATGGTCGAGCGACAGGAACCGGTAGTCTGGGACATCCTCGAAGAAGTAATTCGCGAGCATCCCGTATTGCTAAACCGCGCGCCGACATTGCACCGCCTGGGCATTCAGGCGTTCGAGCCGGTGCTGGTCGAGGGCAAGGCGATCAAGATTCATCCCCTGGTCTGCACTGCCTTCAACGCTGACTTTGACGGCGACCAGATGGCCGTGCACATTCCGCTCAGCCCCGAAGCGCAGATCGAAGCGGCGGTGTTGATGCTTTCTTCAAACAACATTCTTAGTCCCGCCAGTGGCCAGCCAATCGCTGTCCCGTCGCAGGACATTGTGCTGGGTATTTACTACCTGACCCGCGACAAGCCGGGAGCCAAGGGCGAGGGCCGCGTGTTTGCGGCGCTCGACGAGGTGCTGCTGGCGCTGGACGCAAAATACGTCACCACCCAGACGCCCATCAAGCTGCGCATTCAGGGAGACCTGATCGACCTTACGCAGGAACACGATTCGCAGGACATCCTGCGCGCCGTGGTTCAGGAAAATGTGAAACGCGTCGTCAACACCACGGTCGGCCGCGTCATCTTTAATGACTCAATTCCCGCCGGCTTGCCGTTCATCAACGGCACGCTGCGCAAGAAGGGCTTGCAGTCGCTGGTGAACTATTCACACATTCGCCTGGGCCACGAGATGACCGTCAAGATGCTTGACGATTTGAAAACCCTGGGCTTTCTCTATGCCACCAAGGCCGGCATCTCAATCGGCATCGACGATCTGGTAACACCGGACGCGAAAAAGACTCTGGTCGCCAAAGCTGAAAAAGACGTCATCGATGTCGAACAGCAATACCTGGATGGCGTGATCACCAACGGCGAGCGCTATAACAAGGTGGTAGCCATCTGGTCCGAAGTGACTGACAAGGTCGCCAAGGAAATGTTCAAGGCCATGGACCAGAGGGAAAAGGACCTGGACGAACTCAATCCGATCCTGGTGATGAGCGATTCCGGCGCCCGCGGCAGTGCGCAACAGATTCGCCAGCTGGCCGGAATGCGCGGACTGATGGCCAAGCCTTCGGGCGAAATCATCGAGACTCCGATTCGGGCAAACTTCCGCGAAGGCTTGAACGTGCTGCAGTATTTCATTTCGACGCACGGTGCGCGCAAGGGCCTCGCCGATACAGCGTTGAAGACCGCTGACTCCGGCTATCTGACGCGGCGTCTGGTGGATGTGGCGCAGGACGTAATCATCAGCGAACAGGACTGCGGCACTCTGAAGGGCATTTCCGCTACGGCAATTATCGAAGGTGGCGAGGAGATCGAATCGCTGCGGGACCGCATTGTCGGCCGCACTTCACTGGACGACGTGATCGATCCGGTGGAAGGCGGCGTGATCGTCGAGTCGAATGCGGAAATCGATGAAGACCTGGCTGCAGAGATTCAACGTTCAGGCGTGCAGCGCGTGCGTATTCGTTCGGTGTTGACCTGCGAATCCCGGCGTGGCTGCTGCGTCAAGTGCTATGGCCGCAACCTGGCAACCGGCCGGCCGGTGGATATCGGCGAGGCGGTTGGCGTCATCGCCGCGCAGTCGATTGGCGAGCCGGGTACCCAGCTCACCATGCGTACGTTCCACATCGGCGGCACGGCGCGACTCGAAGAATCTTCGAAGCACGAAGCGCGCGTTGACGGCGTCGTCAAATACGTCGAGCTGCAAACTGTTAAGAACCGCAAGGGCGAGATTATCGCCATGAACCGGAACGGCGCCCTGACCATCATAGACGAGCGCGGGCGCGAAGTTGCGCGTTACCAGATCGTCTATGGGGCGCACCTGCATATCGCCGACGGCGCGCGCGTGGTCCAGGATCAAATGCTGGCCACGTGGGATCCGTTCACTTTCGCCATCCTGACTGAAGTAGCCGGGCACATCAAGTATCAGGACCTGAAGGAGGGCGTAACGGTCGACGAAGAGGTTGACGAGGTGACGGGGCAGTCCCGCATGGTCGTCAAAGATTCGCCCGACGAGAAGAAGCAGCCGCGTTTCGAAATTCGCAACGCCAGTAACAAGATACTCAAGACATACCAGATGCCGGTGCGCGCCAACTTGATGGTGGGCGACGGCGACGTGGTGGAACCGGGCGACATCATCGCCAAGATTCCGCGCGAGACTACCAAGACCAAGGACATCACCGGTGGTCTGCCGCGCGTGGTCGAGCTCTTTGAGGCCCGCCGCCCCGGCGAAACCGCGGTCATGTCTGAAATCGACGGCATCGTCAAGCTGGGCCCGATCGCGAAGGGCAAACGCAAACTAATCATCGTCGGCGACGACGGGGAAGAGCGCGAGTACGATATCCCGCGCGGTACGCACATCAACGTGCAGGAAGGCG
>JBDUCF010000396.1:0-3091 GCA_040003545.1 Pyrinomonadaceae bacterium
GGTTTGGATCAAAGCGAGGATCATTCGAACTGCTGACGTGAATCGCGATGCGATGACCCTGGTTGAAGATCAAGCTGGTCGACCAGAGATCGATCTTGAACTTATAGACCTCGCCCTTCTTCATGAGCACTTCGTGGTCAAAGCCCTCACGGAAGCGCGCTCGCAGGGCTGAATCCAACACCAACCTTTCGGTGCCATCCGGATAGACGTCAACCAGTTTGGCCATGAAGTCAGTATCCGGGGCGTCACTTTCAGCCCACAACTCTACTGTCACACGACCCGTCACCTCGACCGGCGATGGCAACACCGGCGTGGCGAATTTCAACACGTCCTTTCGCTCGCCTATCGCCCGCTGGTCCATTGGGCCCTTTTTCTGAAACAGATTGGCGCCGCCGATAGTCGGAACAGGATTGGCTGGATCATACTTGTAGCTGTCGGTGCTCTCTTCCTCCTGAGGCAGCTTCTCGCTGAGTATGCCGCCCGGGTTCAGAAAATAAGACGTGATCCTGGCGGGCACGGGCCAGGCGAGCGCCGTGCGCCACTCATTGCCCGGGGCCTTCGGATCAGTTACGTCACCCATCACGTAATAACGCACGGGCGGCTCGCTCATGATTCCGTTGTCCGCGCCCTTCAGCCAATAGTCGAACCACCGCATCGCCAGTTCGACCGACAGAGTCCCGCCGAACGCACCGACGCCGGAGTTGGCCGGATACTTAACCTCTTCAAGTGGGCCGTGGCCCCACGGGCCCATGATCAGTTTTTGATTGCCCGCCCCCAGCGCCTCGGCCTTCATCTGCAACCCAACAAAGTTATCGATGTTTCCCTGATTGAAAATGTCGTACCAGCCGCCGTAGTTGTAGATGGGCACGCGCACCTGCTCCCAGTGCCGGGGCATTTCGGTGTTGTCGTAGTAATCGTCGTGGTTCTGATGTTTGAAAGTTTCTTCGAGCAACCACTCTGCCTTTTGTCGTTTAAGCCAATCCTCGTTCATCTCTTTGCGGAATACTCCCCCCATGAAGCTGGATTGTTCATAACCGCTTGAACGAGCAGCCATCACAAACGCCGCGACCAGATGCGGCGGATTTGCCATTGCCGCCTCATTCGCGGCGATGCCCATGGCCGAAGCGCCGAACATGCCGACGCGACCGTTGGACCACGGCTGCCTGGCAATCCATTCGACGGCGTCGTAACCGTCCGATTGGTCATCCGCAAACGGGCGATACTTGCCTTCGCTCTTGAAAGTCCCGCGACAATCCTGGGCCACAAAGGCAAATCCACTCTTCGTCCACCCGCCGTTCAAACGCGCCTGAGAAGCTTTGCCGTAGGGAGTGCGCACCAGCACCACCGGCCACGGCCCTTTACCTTCGGGCAGGTAGATGCTCGTCGAGAGCTTAACGCCGTCACGCATCGGCGCCATCTGCTCAATTGGCTGCGCCGCCTGACTAGTTGTGCCGGGAGTGGTAGTAGCACCTTGCGAGAATGCCGTGCTGAACGGCCCGAGACAGAATGCGATAAGGAGAATCGAGACAAGAAAACGTTTACTCAAAACGCACCTCTTTCTAACGGAAGTTCACGGGAGTAAGTCTTCGCAAGACGCAAAGTTATTCGGCCGACGACGTCGCTTAGAGTCACCTTCTGGTTCGACTCTTTCACTTCAGGTGGATCAAGTGCGCAGCAAAGTTCACCTGCGCCGCGTAGGCAGAGAGCATAATGGCTAGCGAACGTCCAGTAAAGTAATGTGGACACATACATGCGTCAGGTTTTTCAAGCAATCGGCACTGATGGCGCTCCGCTAGTGATTCCTTCGGCGCCGGGTACGTAGCGACCTGGCCCACCTGGGGCAGCTATTACCAGACGGCCTTACCCCAGTCCACGTTACTTCGCAACATCTTCTTCAAAATCTTGCCTCCCGCGTTGCGCGGCAACGCTTCGCCCTGGAAGGCGAAATATTGTGGAACTTTGAAATCCGCCAGCCGCAACCTGGCGAATTCGAGAAGTTCCCCGATCTCAGCTTGAAGCCCGGGCTTAAGAACGATCGCCGCGCCCACTTTTTCGCCCATCATTTCGTCCGACACGCCTACCACTGCGACCTCGAACACCGACGGATGCGCCGCCAACGCGTTTTCAACCTCTACGCAGTAAACGTTTTCGCCGCCGCGATTCACCATGTCCTTTTGGCGATCCAGAATTTGCACAAAGCCCTGGTTGTCGAGCCGGGCCACATCACCCGTGTGCAGCCAGCCGTCAACAAAAGTTTCCGCCGTCGCGTCGGGCTTGTTCCAATAGCCTTTCACGACATTGGGACCGCGTACCAGCAACTCACCCACCTCGCCAGCGGAGTCTGGATCCAGCTTTACATCTACCACCGGAGCCGCGAATCCAACTGTCTCCGGCCGCAGGCGCGCGTATTCGTGTGGCAGAAATGTTGCCACGGATGAAGTCTCAGTTAGCCCAAATCCGTTGCCGACACGAGCGTTGGGAAACGACTCCAGGATGCGACCCACCAGGTCAGGCGCTATGGGCGCGCCGCCGTAACTTATCCAATGGATATTCGTCGTATCGACGTCCTGCCAATTCGGCGAGTTTATCGCCAGCCAGTACACCGCCGGCACCGAAGTTAGCAAGTTGATGCGCTCCTCTTCGATCGCTCTGAGAAATGTCTGCACCTCAAACGTGGGCATGATTACCGTCGTGTTCTTACCTTCACACGCGACCAGGAACTGGCTGTTGCAGCCCGTCACGTGAAAGAGCGGCACTGAGACGAGAGTGCGCACACCGCCATCGAATGGCAGCCGGGCCACCCGCCGGCAGTTTTCGATGTTGGAGAGGAAATTTTCATGCGTGGTCATCGCACCTTTGGGAAAGCCGGTTGTGCCGCTGGTGTAAAAAATCGCTGCGATGTCTTCCCCGTGAAGATACTCGACTGCCAGCGCGGGTCCGTCGGGCAGAGGTTCCTGGGGCAGGCAAACTACTTTGCTGCCCGAATCGTTAAGCACGTATTCAGCTTCGGTCTCGGTGAATCGTGTATTCACCGGCACGGCGATCGCTCCCGCCAATTCGATACCAAAGAACGCCAGACACCACTTGAGGC
>JBDUCF010000397.1:0-3080 GCA_040003545.1 Pyrinomonadaceae bacterium
CTTGCGTGTTTGCGCAGACGCAACCTAAAGGTTGTACTCTATACGCCTGTAGTCACGGCGATCATCCTTTTCCCGACAGACTCCCCTCCCGCTGGGGAACAGGCCCGCTCTCCGTTGACGGTCAATTGCTGCTTTGTTTCTGCGACTGCGCTTCCATGCGTTTCTGCATCTCATCCCGCGCGACGTCTTCGATATGCGTGGAGACGAGCCAGACGTGGCCAAATGGATCTTCCAGTCTGCCTGAACGGTCGCCATAGAATTGATCCGCAATTGGAATCAGAACCTTAGCGCCGGCGGCAACCGCCGTCTCAAAAAACGCGTCAACGTCCTCAACATAAATATGCAATTTAACAGTTGAACCACCAAGAGTCCGCGGACTCACGTGACCTGCATCCGGAGATTCATCGGCAAGCATTACGATTGCCTTACCAATTCCGACTTCCGCATGTCCGATCTTTCCATCCGGCCCCGGCAGGCGCATCAATTCAGTTGCACCAAACCCTTTCTTGTAAAACTCGATCGCCGCAGCCGCGTCGTTGACAGCGAGATATGGCGTTACCCCGGCATACTCCGCCGGAATTGGTTCGACCTTCTTTTGAGGTGTACTCATAACAAACCCTCCTTTGTTTCGGGATGATAGATAGTAAGACTTGAATATTCAGTCGCCAGGGCAGATGGCAAGTGTCTACTCTGCACCCACCTAAAAGCCGTTCAATCGAAAAAAGTTTCTATAGCGTGTTCAATTTCATTTTAACTTCCGTTTAGAGAACGCACTTGTGCGTCTGTCTTCACGCTACCGAACACCGTGATTGAGTTATTCCTGCTCGGGGCGCACAAGTGCGCTCTCTAAACCGTTCAAGCGACCTGCGTTTGCCACGGCTTTCCCCTCTTTCATCCTTCAATCGGCGCCGCCAGGTACCAAATGTTGCCCCAAGGATCTTTCACCCAGGCAGTCCGATCGCCATAAGGTTGATCTTTGGGCGGTTGCAGGGAAGTAGCGCCGGCATTGAGCGCGCGCTCGTAGATCTCCTCGAGATTTTCGACGTACATGTAAAGAGCGGGCGGCATCGGCTGCGCGTCGCCATGGGCCTCGCCCATTTCGATCATCGAGTCGCCGATGCGTATCATCGCGTGGTGGATCATCCCTTCCGGCGACTGCTCGCGCGAAATTTCTACTGCGTCAAAAGCTTGCTTCATAAAATCGATTAGCGCAGACGCTCCGATGGGGTGCAGGAAGGGCGTTACGGGACGCAGGCCCTGCGGAATATACGTTGCTGAGGCACCGAGCTGGTGTGTCGCAATCCACCAGACATTACCCGTGGGGTCCTTAACACCCGCTTCTCGATCGCCATAGAACTGGTCGACCGGCTCTTCCAAAGAGGTGCCCCCAGCTTCCAACGCGCGCTGATAGACTGCATCCGCGTCCGGAACGTAGAGGTGAAGGGCGGTCGGCATTTCTTCAACACCTTCGTAGCCGCCAATCATCAGCTTGGAATCGCCGATGACTAATTCGGCGTGCAGCCCACCGGCTGATCCGGTCGTTCGAAATACCTCGACTCCATTAAACGCAGTTTTGACAAACTCGACTAGCTGCTCTGCACGCCGCACTGTCAGGTATGGCGTAATGGTGTGGTAGCCGGCTCTCACGTGTTTCGGAGATTGTTGGGTTTCGGTTCCAGTCGATGTGCCTGGTGTGCTCATTATTGCGCTCCTTCTCAGTTTCTCTCTCAGACTTGATTTGAAGCTCTCTCGCGGCATCACACGCAGTTCCATCGCCAGCGAAGAGAGATCAGTTAGAACCCGATCGTCCGTCGTGAACGCGGTCGGGCCGCGTCGCGCTATAACGGCGTCGATGGCTTCGTCCAGGTGATCAACTAAATACTGCTCAGACATTCTCTTCACTCATGCGCGCCCGCAGACTCTGCAACGCGCGAAACTGCAACTGTTTTATTGCGCCTTCGCTTCTGCTCAACTGCTGTGCAATTTCGCGAATGCTTTTCTCTTCGGCAAACCGCAACCGAATTACGTAGCGCTGATCCCAGGGAAGTTTGTCGACGAGCTGGTACATCTTTGCGATTCTTTCGATCTGTTCGAGGTCGGGCGCGGGAGCGGCGGCGGGATCCGCCGGCTCGAGAGAATACTCGCGCGCAAGCCGTTGAGAGCGATCGGCGATAGAGTTGGCTGCGATGCGAAAAAGCCATGATGCGAAAGGTGCGCCGCGCCACTTGAACTTGCCGATATTCGCTAGTGCTTGATGAAAAACGTGCGAAGTCAGCTCTTCCGCAGCCGAACGTTCGCGGACTCGCCGCGCGATATAGGCATACACACGTTCGAAGTGGAGTTCGTACAGTTCGGCAAAACGGCTCGGATCTTTCTGCGCCGCTTCGATCAGGGCTCGTTCCTCGTGCTGGTCTTCAACAGCCTTCAACACTAGCCTCACTCTACCATCCCATGCGAACTGCCCACGGGCACGCCCGGGCGAACGCCTTCCAATTATATAAACTGTGGCGGGAGGAGAAGGTTACGGCTGAAATTGAGAATAAACCGCCAAGGCGCAAAGAACGCCCAGGATAGATTTTGAATTCTATTTCTCATGCCACTTAATTTACAGAAAGCTCTGAATAAGTCTCTTTCGACGCGTAGCGTCGGTATGAATTTAGCCCGGCCTTTCAAGGCCGGGAAGGGGTCAACGAGGTTTCCCGTCGCGTAGTCTTGGCGTCCTGGCGGTTCATGACGAAAGGGCGGCACATCGCGAGATGCACCGCCCATTCAGTTCTAAAACGCTTCGCCCTGAAAAGCGAATCAATTGCCTGGTGTGATCAGCTCGGCCGATTGCGCAGCCTTGGGATCGAATGGCGTAGCCAGAAACTTCTTGGCCACGGTCAGCGCATTGTCATAGTTAATGCCGGACGTCACCGCCTTGTTGTATTCAGAGACGGCGCGACTGCGCTCGCCCTTTGCATCGTAGGCGTTACCGCGCTTGATGCGCGCCCACACCTCGATCCATGAAGGCTTCAGAGTACCATTCAGTGCAGCTTCAAAATTATCCAGAGCCTGCTGCCAGTTACGCTGCTCGAGAA
>JBDUCF010000398.1:0-3074 GCA_040003545.1 Pyrinomonadaceae bacterium
TTGCCGGCGCCGCTTGGTTGTTGCCGTTCGACCGAGCTGCGGACCTTCAGCAGTCGATCCAGCATTTCGGCACATTCCGCACTGCGTGAAGCCAGTTGCTCGTCGGCTTGCTCATGAACATTCTTCAGGCGATGCAGCTCGTCGGCAATGTAGAGGGCCGCCAGGATAGCAACCTTAAGGGAGTCAACAGTTAGGGTGCCGGACGAAATCTCGCGCATGCGGCTATCAACGTATTCCGCCAGCTCTGAGATGTAATCCGAATCGCCATCGGAGCGAATATTGTACGTCTGGTTGTAAATCTCAACACGAATAGTCGGCGCAGCATCGATGTTGCTTTTGCCGAGACTTAATCCGTTTCCATGATTCATCTACGCATTGCCTCCGCCATTTCAGGATCGAGAGTCGCCACGGCGTCCAGCATCGCCTCGATTTTCATGCGAATGGTGTCGCGCTCTGATAACAGGCGTTCCACGTTACCTTCGAGTCGCTCCTTCTCGTTTAGCAAGCTGCCGATGTCGCGGCGAATAGCGGCCAGCTCGCGTTCCAGCTCTTCCTTCTCCTGGCGCAGGGTTTTGGTCAGCTCGATAGTGCGATAGATCTTGTCTTCGAGATGAGAAAACTTTTCCAGTCCAGATAGTCCAACCATTGCCTTGCTCCAGAATTGTCGCGGTTGCGGGGTAGAGCGAACAGATTATGCGACTTCAAGCTCGTCAGTGCAAGATTCTGCTCTCAATTAAGGGTGATTTATTTTCTTATCGCACTTCAGCGCTGAATTTTGACTCCAGCGCCTTCACGATGCGCCAGTGCATTTCGTCAACATCCGCATCGCGCAGAGTGCGATCATTGGCCCGATACTCCATGCGCAGCGTTACCGACCGCTTGCCCTCAGGAATGTTCTCGCCCTCGAAAACTCCTACCAACTGCGTCGCGCGGCAATTCTCCACTTTCTGATCAGCCACCGCATTCAACAGGGCGGCGACCGGCACCTTTCTTTCGAGCAGCAGCGAGACATCGCGCATCACCGACGGAAAGCGCGGCAGCGGCGAATAGAGCACGGCCGCTTCAGGCTTCTCGAGCAAAGCGCTCAAGTCGATCTCGACCACGAAAACCGGTTGACGAAACTTGTAGGCTGCGGAGATTTCTTCGCCCAGCCTCCCAATCGTTCCGATGGTTTCGTCGCCACCGATTTTGACGGCCGCCGCCTGGCCTTCGCGCAAGTGCGGCGCGGTAGTTATGTCGAAAGTTAGTTCAGGCAGATTTGTGGCTTCAACCGCAGCCTGGAGCGCGCCCTTCAAGTCGAAGAAATCAAGCTCTCCGGTAACTCCTGCGCGATTGGCCCACCGTTGTCCGCCTGTCCCAACCAGTGCCAGCGCCTCGCGTTCAATGGGCATTTGGCCCTGCTCGCGGTTTGCAGCAAAAACTCGCCCAATTTCAAACAGGCAAAGGTCGCGCCTGCCGTGATTCAGATTGTGGCGCACCGCATCCAGCAATCCCGGGAGAAGGGTGGGCCGCATGCGCGTCTGATCTTCGATGATGGGGTTCTTCAGCGAGACAAATGGCTCACCAGCGGCGCCCGCGCCTGTCATAGCGGGAATCGGTTGGAACTGATCATCATGCGCTGTATCGATAAAGCTAAAACTGATCGCTTCATCAAAACCGCAGGCGGCCAGAGCCCGGCGAATCGCCCGTTTTTTTGTTTCGCCCGGATAATACTCGCCGGCCGAGCTCGCGGGTGGCAGGGTCGTCGCAATTTTCTCATAGCCGGTGTGGCGAGCAACCTCTTCGACCAGATCTTCTTCGCGCTCCACGTCAGCGCGCCAGGAAGGAACAGCAAAGACCCACGGGTTTGCTTTCCCTGAAGCGTCAGAATCCAATTGGGCCTCTTGCGATGACTCAACAAGGGCGAACCCCAACATCGTAAGGATGCGCTGCATCTCAGAAAGTTCGACGGATAGACCGGTCAGGGCCTGCACCCGCGCCGGGCGAAAGCGTACTATCCGAGACTGGCGAGGGGCGGGATAAAGATCAATCGCGTTTTCCGTCGCCGTCCCACCGGCGATTTCGCAAATCAACGACACGCATCGCTCCTGTGCGCGCAAGACACCGTCCGGATCGGCGCCGCGCTCGAACCTGTGCGAAGCCTCCGTATGAAGTCCCAGCTTTTGAGCTGTACGCCGCACTGATGCGGAATTAAAGTACGCGCTCTCGATTAGCACATCGCGCGTTTCAGTAGAGATCTCCGACTCCTCGCCACCCATGACGCCCGCCACCGCAACCGGCCGCTTAGCATCAGCGATGACCAGCATTTCTCCGTCCAGCTCCCGCACAACGCCGTCAAGCGTTTTGATTTTCTCCCCGGCCAGAGCCCGGCGCACAACGATGCGCTGCTCCTCCAAAAGGGATAGATCGAAAGCATGAAGCGGCTGACCGATTTCATGCAGCACCAGGTTTGTAATGTCCGCAACGTTATTGATAGGTCGCTGCCCGATTGCTACCAGCCGCTTCAACAGCCACTGTGGAGACGGCCCGATCTTCACCCCTCGAACCACCCGCGCGGCATACCGCGGACAGAGGACGGGATCCTTTATTTCAACGCTGGTAAAGTCTTCGGCCCTGCCCTGGCTCTGGTGAACTTTGGATTCGGCGGTTTTGATTATGGACTTTTCAATTACCGCAACTTCACGCGCGATACCGATATGCGACAAACAGTCAGGGCGATTCGATGGGACTTCAACGTCGAGTATGTGATCGCCGTCAACCTGCGCCACGGCATCGATGGCCAGACCGACCATCGTCAGACGCTCTCTTGCGTCCAGCGGACTCAGCGTCGTGCCGGTTAACTCTCGCAGCCATTGGTAACTGATAAGCATTGTCAGTGGTCAGTTGTCGGTTGCCAGTTGTTAGTTGTTAGTGGATTTCAGTTTGAAGTTCAACTTTTTCAAGCAGTAGAACTGGCATTGATACCGCGAAGCGGTTACGTCTCAAAGCCCAGGGTTGCTTCAACCCTGGGGTAGGTAAGTCCCGATCATTATCAAACCCGAACGGCTCGCGCCGGCGGACGCAACCGCGTTGCG
>JBDUCF010000399.1:0-3072 GCA_040003545.1 Pyrinomonadaceae bacterium
CGCCGCTTATTGGTGGTAAAGGGCAACCAGCGCACGGAGAATTTATCGCCGCAGCCCAAGCTGCATTGCGCCTTGGTTACGAGTTCTGGCGAGAGCGCTTCTTCCTTGCGCACGGCTGGCCCAAGTACTACGCTGACAGGCTCTATCCGGCGGACGCGCATGCGGCCGGCGCGGCGATCTCGACTCTGGTTGATTTGCATTGGCTCGATTCCGGCGCGCTCGACCTGGCCGCTCGGGTAGCTCGCTGGACTATCGAGAACCTCCGTGACCGCCGCGGCTTCTTTTATTATCAGCGACGTCGTTTCTACACCGTGCGCACACCGTATATGCGCTGGTCTGAAGGCTGGATGCTGTACGGGCTGGCCCGACTGTTAGAAGCCCGAACGTAAGGGAGGGCTCTTGAGGGCTACCAAGCCCTCCCTTACGGTCGGGCTTCTGCTTGAAAACCGTCATGCGGATTTGGATTGATCTCGCAAACTCGCCGCACGTTCCCTTCTTCAGCGCGCTGGCGCCTGAGTTTGTTCAGCGCGGGCATCAAGTGGAAGTTACCGCGCGCGACTTTGCTCAGACCGTTGAGCTGGCTATCACGGCGGGCATGATGCCGGTAGTAATCGGCGGGCACGGTGGCAAGAGATTGAGTGGTAGCGGGAAACCTGGTGGGACGCGCGGCGGCGCTGCTGAAGTGGGCGCGAGGACGCGGAATCGATCTGGCGCTGAGTCACAACTCTTACGCGCAGATCGCCGCCGCTGCCGCCATGGGAATCAAGAGTGTGACGCTGATGGATTACGAGCATCAGCCGGCAAATCATATGGCTTTCCGACTGGCCTCGCGGGTAATCGTACCGCGCGCTTTTCCGGCCGCGGAGCTAAGGCACTATGGCGCGGCCGCCAGGAAGGTGAGGCGCTACAACGGCACCAAAGAAGACGTCTATCTGGCGGAATTTTTGCCGGATCCACTTTTTGCCGGCACGCTGCGCTTGCTTGACGTTAACCCGAAGGATGTTCTGGTCATAGCGCGTCCGCCCGCGCACGAAGCGTTATATCATCGTTTTGAAAATGAACTATTCGACGAGTTGTTAACACGACTGAGCACGAACCCCGATATTAAAGTCATACTTCTGGCCCGGACTGATGCTCAGCGCGCCGAATACGAGGCGCCCCGTTGGCCGAATTTGATTTTGCCGCGAACAGCTCTTGATGGGGCCAATCTGATCGCAGCCTCGGATCTGGTAATCAGCGCCGGCGGCACAATGAATCGCGAAGCAGCCGCGCTTGGTGTTCCTGCTGTCAGCATCTATGCCGGCAAATGGGCCGCCATAGACGAAGAGCTGGTGCGCGAAGGGCGTTTGCAGCGCATCAGTTCGCGCGAAGAGATTGAGTCCCTGGCCGTTCAAAAGAAGCAAGGGACCAACCCCCGGAAGGCGATAGGCGTGCGCCCGGAAGTAATCAACTTGATTTTGGAATGACAGGAAGTTCGCTGCGGCATTCCGCCACCACTTTGAATGAAGGCTGAGCAGGTCAAAGTTTCCTTGCCCAACGCCAGTGCTGTGCGTGTGCTGGCGCGTGCACCCGCGTGGGCAGTGCCGCTGGTCAAGACCCTGGTTGCCTCGACGGACCTGGCCCTGGCGCTTCTTTCATTCCTGGCAGCTTTTCACTTTCGTCACCACGCGGACATTTTCTTTCGCGCCGCTGATGGCAGCTTGACCTTCACTAACGCGTTTAGTCCCTACGCCACCTTGCTCCCGTTCATACTGCCCCTTCGCGTTCTGCTGCTGCGTTACTACGATTTATACCGGTTGCGTGGCGAGTTCTCTTTCGTCGAAGACGCGGTGCGCGTCTTCAAAGCGACGGCTATCGCGTCGCTGCTGATTGTGGCGACCGCGTTTATGTATCGCGGTATTGTCACCTATCGAACATTCTCGTACTCGCGCGGGATCTTCTTTCTCGACTTTGTGCTCGCGCTGGTCAGTATCGGCCTGGTACGGGTAATCCTACGCGCGGCGCAAATCTTCGCGCGGAAACGAGAGATCAACCTGATCCCCACCCTGGTTGTAGGTCGGGGGCCGGAAGCGGCACTTTGCATCAGGGAAATGCGCCAGCGACCAGAACTTGGCTATCGCGTCATCGGTCTGGTGGAGAATGGAAACGTTGATTCAGCGGAGGCGTCCACCTTCGAAGGAGTTCCCGTTATCGGCGACCTCAGAGGGCTGCCGGACGCGATACGCGAGTCCGGCGCGAATGAGGTCATCATCACCGACCCCAGCGTTCCGGGGGAGATACTCTTCAACGTGATGATGCAGTTGGGCCGTGGGCGCGGCATTGAGTTTCGCATCGCGCCAACGCTTTTCAACTGCCTGCCCAGCAAAACCCAGATCGATCAAATAGGCGTGCTGCCGATGATCAGTCTGTTTCGTTCGCCACTCTCCGGCGTTGCGCGTGTGACAAAACGTATGTTCGATTTCGTGGTGGCTGTTTTTGCCATTGCGATTCTATCGCCGCTCTGGCTGATCATTTCCGTGCTCATCAAGCTGGACTCTCCCGGTCCAATCTTCTACAAGCAGGAACGCGTCGGCATGGATGGCCGGGTCTTTCTCTTCTACAAGTTTCGCACCATGCGCCCAGGCGTGGATGATGCGGCGCACCGCGAGTTTCAGCGCCTGTACATCAAGGGGCGGCCGGAAACAAATCAGGGCGACCCGGAACGTCCCGCTTATAAACTGCTGGCGGATTCACGCATCACGCGGGTGGGGCGCGTATTGAGAAGGACAAGCCTTGACGAGTTGCCCCAGCTATTCAATGTGCTGCGGGGCGTCATGAGTGTGGTCGGTCCGCGGCCGCCGATTCCGTACGAAGTTGAAGCGTACGAGCTGTGGCATCGCAAACGTCTTGATTTGAAACCGGGCGTGACCGGACTGTGGCAAGTGTCGGGGCGCAACCGCCTGCCGTTTGAAGAAATGGTGCGGCTTGATTTGTACTACATCGAACACTGGTCGTTGTTGCTGGATCTGAAGATCATTCTCCGCACTTTGCCCGTGATGCTGCGTGGCGACGACGCGTACTAACTGGAATGCG
>JBDUCF010000071.1:0-10242 GCA_040003545.1 Pyrinomonadaceae bacterium
ATCGCACTGCGTGGGTGAAGGATGCCTGGGACACTACTTGGTACCTGGCGACCTCGAAGAACCAGTAGGCAGAGCGCATTAAGTAGTAAAAGCCACTGAAGTGGAATATCCGCAGTCAGGAGCGGGGCTTGCCCCCCGCTCTGAAATCGCATTTTCCCCAGTGTTATACCCATCTACTCTGTGATAGCGCCTTTTCCTATCTGCGGAACCTGCGCTAATCTGTGTCTATCTTTCTGAAACCTGAGGCTTGAAACTATGCTTGCCCGCCCCCAACCAACCGAAGCCGCACCTTATTATTCCCGGTACATCGATCTCGTTTCCAGCGACGATGTAATCGTCGAACTTGAAACGCAGTTGGATGAGACGCTCGCGTTCCTCTCCGGCATCCCCGAAGAGACATCGCTCCATCGCTATGCAGCTGAGAAGTGGTCCATCCGCGAAGTGCTCAGTCACATGAATGACTGCGAACGCGTTTTCGCTTTCCGCGCGTTTTGGTTTGCCCGTGGCTTTTCTGATCCGCTCCCCAGCTTCGATCAGGAGGTCTGCGTTACGGCTGCGAAGGCCAATGACGTTTCCTGGGCCAGTCATGTAGAAGAGTTCCGCATGCTTCGTTTGGCCACGCTGTCCTTCTTGCGCAACCTGCCCGCCGAGGCCTGGCAGCGCAAAGGCATTGCCAGCGACAACTCCTTCACCGTACGCGCCCTGGCCTACATTCTGGCCGGCCATGTCACCCACCATACCGCCGTCATCCGAGATCGATATTTGTAACGCAAACTGTCAGTTTGCGACGTCTTTTCGCTTTCGATTAATGGCGCCGGTTACGCTAAATGCGGCAAACCGTTTAGTTAGCAGCCCCAGGGGCAACATGTATCGCAAAACTCCTTGTCCCTTCTGCTTGATCTGTGTAATCTGTTGATCTGCGGATCTCACCGCGGCGTCGTCACCGACCCCCGCTCTACCGCCCGTGCCCCAACTTACAATCTGATGTCAGGAGGCCTGTGATGAAACGGTGTCCACAATGTGATTTTGTCTACGAGGACGACCAGGGCTTTTGCGATATGGATGGAAGCGAACTCTTCCACGCCGCTCAAACGCTGCCGCTGCCTTCCCTGGATAACATCTTGCCGGACGCGGCGAGGATGGCGCCCCAGGCCGCAAGCATAGCGCCTGAACCCATCAGCCAGCCGGCAAAACCCAAACGAAGGTCCAAACCAAAGAGGTCCCCACTTCCGCTGATCGCCGCTGTCGTTTTGTTGGGAGTTCTCTTCATGGTCTATTACGCCGTCACGCACCGATTGCGAGCACGCAACTCCAATCAGTCGGTGGCGAGTGTGACCGCGCCGCCTCAAGCAACTCCTGAACTCGTCCCGTCTCCCTCTGACACGAAGCCTCCCTCGTCGGAATCGTCTTCCCAGGATCAGAGGGCACCTTCGCCGGCGGAAAAGCCGTCAACTCCGGTCCGCTTACCTTCAAGTCCTGTTTCTGCGGGCGGCGGAACCGGTCGTGGCCCGGTCGTTATTCGACTCAATAATGGCGCGGCCATCAGAGCAGATGAGGCTTGGGAAAAAAGAGAAGGAATCTGGTATCGACAGGGCAGCACTGTGACGCTCCTGAAGCGCGGCAGCGCCAGTACAATTGAACGGCCGGCGCCTGCTCGCACAGTGGCCGCCAAACCGGAAATGAAAAAGCCCAGCGCAGGTCCTGACCCAAAAAAGGAATCGCGGATTAGTTCACTTCTGAAGACGACGGGACGAATACTGAAAAAGCCTTTCAGGCTATAGAAGTTTCAAGCCTGAGGTTCCCCCTTCAGTCATGGACTGGGAGCGCGGGCGCCCTCCCATTAAGCCTAATGCTTCGATTGCGACTGACCCGAAGATCATCTTCTAATCGTTCCTACTTCTTCCTGCTCTTCTCCAGTTTTCCAAAATACCAGACGTCCTGATCCGCGGATCCACTCCGATCGGGCTTACTTAAAGAAACCAAAATCTCGTCGCCGTCCTTTAGTTCGGCAAACATCTCCGGCGTCAGGCTCAAGGTGAGCTTTCTCCCGGTGTAATCACCGCTCAGTTCATCGACAAAGATTCTCTTTCCGACCTGCAACTGCAAGGGCACATCTCTGACTGGAAACGGGCGGCTTGTTTTCAACTCAATCTGGACCAGGGGCAGGCGACTTGCCCCAATTAATCTCACCGCGTCGTGAATGCTCACGATTTCATTTCCTTTGCCAGGCTGTTCTGTCTAGCTTTGTTCCCGCGCTTTCTTATTGGCCCCATGTTCCGAAGCTCGAGCCACACGCGTAACACGGTATGAAAGATTGACCGGCGCAGCAAAGGGTGACACCGCCTGGATGGTTACCGTGGCCGGAATGGCGACTAGTGAAAGCGACGAACCGTACACGGGCTGAGTCCCAAAGGACGACAAGGGGAACTCGAGCACGCCGGTCATGAAAGCCGAAATCTGTTTCGCGGAGATCAGACGGTTATTGTTGTCCAGGAAAGTTACATTGAAGTTGCTGCCGTTGTTGTGTCCGTTGGCCCAATGAAGCTCAAGCGCCACCGGTTCGCAATCAGGATCACTTGCCGTTCCGTTCCCAACGCTTACCTGCTCCTCCGTTGTACCTGTTGACTCCTTCGCGCCGCTTGCGGTGACATTGGTGGCGCGAATGGGAATCTCGAGGGTTTCTCCCAACCGCCGGAATTTGACCGTGCCGGAAGTTTGTCCCGGTACATCCGCGCATACCTGGCCGTAGGCTTTATCCTGAGCGCAGGCGCTACCCAGAAACAGCAAACACAGTACGGGAAGGGCGATTACATTCTTTCTCATCACTTATCCCTCGTCTTTTCTTTAATAGTCCTGGTGAGGTAACTCTGGCGGGGCTACAAGGATAATAACGATAACTTTGCCTGCCCGCAACAGGTAGGACAGGCATTCCTGCCTGTCTCTGGTCTTCGGTTGCTGAGCAGGACGGGTATTCCTTTTAAAAGCAGTGACAGACAGGAATGTCTGTCCTACCTCTTTCTAACGACCCACGTCGTCATCGCGCGCAAGTTCTCGACCACCGTCGTTTTAATCGGCTCAAGAAACTCGCCGCCGAGCGCTGCCGTGACCTTTCGCAGCAGCGCTTCGTCCACGAGAAAACGATCCGACCCGTCCGGCAAGTGATAACGTCTCGCCTCAATCAGCCTGACTTGATCTTCTATGCCGATTGTCGATGCCAGCCGGGCAAAGAAGATCCCGCCAGGCTTTAGTACGCGCCACATCTCATTCAACATGGCCTGCCACTGCTGCTCATCGCGCGCAAAGTGAAGCACCGCGCTGCTCAGGACCGCATCAAACCCACTGTCAGGACCTGCGTTCTCCCAGGACATCCGCTCCACCGGCTCGACGCGAAAGTTATCCGCCGGCAGGCGAGGTGCAAGCGCGGCAGCGAGCCGCCGTGTTTGTGCAATGGCCCCTTCCGATTCATCGACCCCGAAGACTTCGTAGCCACTTCTGAAAAAATAGGTAAGGTTCCTGCCCGAGCCACACCCGGCATCGAGCACGCGCATCCCCGGAACGAACCTGCCTTTCAAGAGTTGGTCAAAGACATAGATATCGATGCCGCCAAACCACTCCTGGAGATTATTGGAAGTTTGCATAAGCAAATGGGGAAGGGATTAAGGATCACCTCCCGGGCTCGAAAGAAATGCGTTAGCGCGCCAACGTTGCGCCCGCCTTTACACAAGGATATACGAACAGAAGTGTTCGCGATGCCGCTTAGGATATAGCGTCTTCATGAAATGAGCCCCGTCTCCTTGAAACCTATAGTATCCCTTCTGGTCCAATATGACGTGATCCCTGGCCTTGATGATCCCGGAGCGTTGCCTCGTGCTGTTATGTTGCGCACCTTCGGCGCTTTGACTCGACACGCTGCACGCGCGATTCTTAAGGCGGGGCCGGGACGCCCCTGCGCCAGTGCGACGACGCGATCGGTATTCAATGATGAGCGAAAGAACACCTGAAGAAGAGAGTGAGTTAAGCGATCCGGCTGAAGACAGCCAGTTGCTTTCGCCGGAAGAGCTGCAAGCCGCGCTTCATGGCAAATCACTTTCCGAAGAACAGCGGCAAGCTGTGCTGCGTGGTTGGCAGCGCTTGGCGAAATCAAATTCTCCAGCCGGGTGGGTCACGCGTATGGCCGCCGACCCGGCGTTTCCGACAGTGACCGGGGATAGCGGGCGTTGGCGGCGCCGATACCAGGTCCTAAAGTACCTTGGGAGGCGGATGGCGCTGGGAAGGAAAGTCATGTTCATCTCCACGTTCATCATCGCGCCGGCATTATTGCTGGTCCTGTTGGTCGCGCTAAGGATTTATACCTATGGGAACAAGGTCGTCGATGTGAAGGCCGATGCGGCGATTGTGCTTGGGGCCGCGGTCTGGGGCAACGAGGTTTCGCCCGTGTTCCGCGAGAGAATAAATCATGCGCTGGAGTTGTATCGCGCCGGCAAAGTACGAAAGATTATTTTTACTGGAGGCCAGGGTAACAAAGATGAGATGACGGAAGCGGCCGAGGCCCGGCAATATGCGATCAAAAACGGTATTCCCGCACGCGATATCTTGATCGAGGAGAGATCGCATACGACTTATGAAAATGTCGTCAATGCCAAACAACTGGCCGACGCCAACGGTTTGAAGAAAGTTCTGATTGTCAGCGATCCGCTGCACATGAGGAGAGCGGTGACGATGGCCGGCGATGTCGGGCTTGACGCCTATCCTTCACCCACCCCGACCACGAAGTATCAGGGCTGGAGAAGTCAGATGGTCTCGCTGGCAGATGAGACTTATCACTACATTGGTTACCTGGCGGGGAGAGTCTTTAACTATGAATTGCCGGTTAGTGAATGAAGAGGAATTAGCCGCGGATTTACGCGGATAAACGCGGATAGAGAAGGCAGTTTCACGCAAAGACGCAAAGGTTCCAGCAGAGGAAGGGGAGGAAGATTTTTGAGAAGTCCATTTGTCTTCCTTCTGCTTCGTCTTATCCGCGTTCATCCGCGTAAATCCGCGGCCAACTGCCCCGCGGCAAAAAGAAGCTCGATGCCCGAGGCAGCGAAGCGTCTGGCGGCGGATATCGACCGCGAATCGCCTTCGTGATCCTGCGACCATTGCGCGTGCCTGACCAGCAAGGCTGATTCCATTGTGCGACCGAGGGTCATTGCGAAACGGCGGGCGCCTGCTTCAAGTGCGGTTGAATCCTGAAGTGTCTGAAGCAGCCAGCTCTCGGCGTGGTCCAACGCTGATCGGGTGATGCGCGCGGGCTCGGTGAGACGTGGGTCGCGAATAGTGTCGAGACAGCCGGTGACCTGGGCTTTGAGTGATTGAAAGGCGGGAAAATCCTGAGCCCCGCGGGCGGTACTGACAGACCCCAGGGCGCGTAGCGTGTCGAGTGAAAGTACGTTAGTGGTTCCTTCCCAGATGGGGAGGACCTGGGCGTCCCGCAGGAGTTGAGGCAGTCCGGTATCTTCAACGTAACCTGCACCACCGAAAGCTTCGAGCACTTCGCTCGCAACCGTCACCGCCTGCTTCCCGGTCGTCAGTTTCATTACCGGCGTCAGCAAGCGCAGCAACAGCGCTTCGTCTTCACTAAGCTCGTCCGTCTCAGCTCGCCCGGTTAACTCCGCCACATGAAAGGCGAGGTGAAAGGCCGCTTCTGCCTCCGCCTCCAAGCCGGCCAGCGTGTCCATGTGCAGAGGTTTTTCGGAGAGATGCGCGCCGAACGACACACGCTGGCGCGCGTATTCAGACGCGAGGGCCAGGCCCCGACGCATGAGCGCGACCGCACTGATACCGTTCCATAGTCTTGTGATATTCAGCAGTGGTGCGATGTTGCGGACGCCATCGGTTGATTCCTTCACTAGTTGCGCCGGTGTGCCGGACAGAGTTAGTTCAGCAGTGGGAACTTTGCGTGTGCCCAGTTTGTCTTTAAGGCGATTGATTTCAATGTTGCGCAGCTGGCCAGACTCGTCGCGCAATTCGACGTAGAACAGCGCGAGGCCGCGGCCGCCGGGAGGATTGCCTTCGGGGCGGGCCAGGGTCAAAGCAATTTGGGAAGTGATGGCGGATGCAAACCACTTGTTGCCATACAAGCGCCAGGTGGATTGCTGGTCCACTTGATCGCCGACGCCCTCCCTGACGGGCGGGCTACTGCCCCGCACGGCTACGGTTTGCGATAGGCCGACGTCCGAGCCGCCGGTGATTTCAGTCATCCACTGGCCCGAAGTCCAAAACTCTTCCCGTTTGCGTGTGATGAGATGCGGCACTGCACGATCAATAAGCGCTTGATTACCGGAACCAAGCAGTGTGCGCGCCGCGCCGTCCGTCATAGCGAGCGGGCAGCTATAGATGTCGGTTGAAGGTGTGAAGAGATAAGCGAGCGCGCACTGATGCACGCGCGACAGACTGCCATGTTTCTGCTCGTAAGCGGTAGCGATGAGCCCGTATTCGACGGCAATACGTTCAGCTTCACGCCATACAGGTGTGACTGCTACATGGTCGACGCGATTACCCCATGCATCCCATTGGGTAAAGACTGGCTCGTTCAGCCGGTCGGCTAGCTGCATCTGGTAAAGTTCGCCACCCGCTAGACATCCCAGCTGCATGAGCGAAGGTTCTATTTCGCCAAGCATTTCGGGCGAGAGCACACGTGCCAGGTACGAACGGAGGACGCGGTCATCTTCGTATTGATTGCCGAGATTCGGCGGCGATTGCTGAAACATTTCGGGATAGTAAATTTGCGTTAATATTAGAGCGTGGGCCAACCTACGAAGTCAGAGAAGGTTTTCCATATCTCATTTGTCATTACGCTAATCACGAATAATTTAACAACAGGATGAATGGAATGAAAATGCTGAACTCAACTCGAAGTGCAACCTCCGACTTGAATTCACCAATGACAAATGGAAAATCTATTTCCTGCCTCCTGAGTACTGCCTTCTACTAACTATCGACTCCATTCTGGTGGTAAGAGCCGCGGGCAGAGCGCGCAGTGACGGCCATCCTAAACGCTGGGACAGGCGCACCCTCCAGAACCAGCTGATGGAGATTGACGTTTCCAGCGACTGCACCTGGTGCCACCAAAACGCCGGCAGGTATAAAACCTCGCCGGGTTCAAGTGTGAAACTGACCGGCTTTGCCTGTTCGAACTTTGGGAACTCCCGCAGGTCAGGCTGCAGAATGTCCACCCGGCTAAGATATGAATATCGGGAGAACATGGAAAAGGGATAAAGCGACGACCCGTCGCGCGGCGCGAAAAGTGTGAAGTGCTTTCGACCCTTCACCTGGGCGAACAAACTATGTACGACGTCGTAATGCAGTGGCGTCACGGCGCCAGCCGAACTAAGCCAGAGTCTGCAGGGGAATTGCCCCGTAGGCCCCGGTAATGGTCCCAGCGAAATGTCTGAGGCCAAATCCGGAAATCTTTCAGTCGGCAACTTATCCTTGAGATAGAATTTTTCAGACCCGTTATTTGGTCGCAGCACGACGTCTGCAAACTCCGTGAAAGGCACTTGCCGCGAGGGCCGTTTTATCGGGATGGGAGTTCGGCGTTTTGTCCCGACTGATTCTGCGGCAAGGTTGCCGGCGGCGTCAGAGCCATCACTATGGAGTGTGGGAAAGTGGTTGGTGTCAGACACTTCGACATTAACCCTGGTTGTTCCGAGCCTCGAGCTAAGATAGTCGAGACTCCATTTTGAGATAGCCTTCCAGTCCTTCAATGCGCCGGTGAGAATGAGGGGCGCATTTTGAGATTTCACCCTCTGAAAGAGATCGGCGCCAGGTGATTCGACTCGGGCGATTTCAGGAGGCACAGGGTATCACCAGAAAGATCCGCAGATTACACAGAAGAAGCAATCACAGTTAGAGTAGGGGCAGGCCAAGCCAAAGGAGATTTTCCATATATCATTTGTCATTCGCGAATTCAAATGGAAAATCTATCGTCGCTTTTGACTATTCGCCCACTCAACGCGTTCGTGGCGGCAGACTCAGGCGCGTGCGCATGCGTTGTTGCCACTGGCTGCCTTTGGCGTCCATCTCCTCGATCTGGGCCAGCGCGGCACCCAGGGTCTCACCACCCATTTGTCGCATCTTCAAATAAAGCAACGCCGAAACAATGGACACCAAGGGCACCACTATGATGTTTATGAGGCCGGAAAGTTCCTGGAAAATCTGGCGCCCAGTTGAAGCTTTCGCTACATGAAAACCGCTTGATGAGTTTCCCGTCACTCCTACCCAACCCAGCAGCGCGCTCACGGTAAACGGGATCAGAAATTGTAACAGTGTGACGACGATCACCGTGCGCCACGATCGAGCCGCCAGTTCGCGCGCGCGCCGCCTGGCCGCCTTTTTCTCCAGCCCTTCCATCAAGACCACGGGAGCGTACAACGAATAACGCACCGTCATGATCAGGCCCGGGATGAATAGCAGGATGTACCCGAGAATAATGCGCAGGGTGACGCCAACACTCGTTTTCAAAAATGGCTTCCAACGCTTTTTCAAAACAGCCAGGGCCGTGCGCAGCTCTACCGGACGCAAAGGCGCGGCTGACAATTGCGTGACAATAACCGCAGTCATACCCGAAATCGCTGAAGCAGCCAGAAAGTGGAAGACTATCTGTAGCAGCGCGGCAAGCGCCACGCACACAATCAGCGAAATTCTGGTGAAAGTGAGTGCTTTGGGCTGAGCCTTCTCCAGAAGCTGCACCACGATCAGCAAGACCGTGGTTATGATCACAGGGATGTGTGCCAGCAGCGACAACTTAAAGAACTTGGGAAAGTACTCGCTGTAAAGCGCGAAGGCCCGGCGGTAAAGCGCGCCGACCCCATCGGCCTGCGCCCGCAGCGAGTTGGCGAACGCGCTGGCCGTCGGCGGGCGGGCGGCGGGATCTTTTGCCAGCGCACTCATGACCAGATTTGCCACCCGCTTGGGCACTTTCCTCCGCTCGTGTAATGGCTGCGGCGGGGCTTCGATATGCGCGCGCATGACCTGGTTGGTGTTGCCCGTGAACGGCGGCTCGCCGGCAAGCATCTGATATGCAATGACGCCCAGGCTGTAGAGATCGGAACGCGCGTCAAGCTTTCGGCCGGCGCATTGTTCCGGGGACATATACGGCGGCGTGCCCATGATGGCGCCAATCTGCGTCAATTCGGTTCCGCGATGAGTTGCCGCCGGCGCAGTAGTCCTGACACTTCCGGCGGGTGACCGCGTTGATTGATCGAGCAATAACGTCCCGTCAGCGTCGTCAATGTCAACAGACGCATGTTGCGGAATATTTGATTGGGTTTCACCTGGAATGTCGGCGCGGACAGTCGCGGAAACCGCGGCCTGCCCCCCAATTGTCTGCGCCGGTGGATTAAAAAGTTGGGTTTGGACTTCTTTGGTAGGTAGAGGCCGCGCGGCGAAACTTTTCTGTTTGCCAGAGTTCTCGACTTGAGGCTTGGAATACAGCAGCGTGTCAGTCTCCAAATTTCCAGATGCATTCTCCGCCCCGGGCTTCAGATTTGTCGGGGCACTTGCCAGTGCGCTGGTCGCAGCGCCGCTACGTAGTGTCGTCGCCGTTTCGCTCGAACTAGAGTTGTACGTTGCCGCCGCGGGAGGTAGGGCCCGCTCCCCAATTGATCTCACGTCGTTTGCCGGCTGGTTGACCTCACCGAGTTTTGCAATGCCAAAGTCGAGAACCTTGACTCGATATCCTCCCAGCCGGTTTGGTTCAAGCCAAATATTCTCCGGCTTGAGATCGCGATGTACAATTCCCTGTTGATGGGCTTCGTGCACGGCGGAGCAGACCTGTTCCAGAATGTCCACCACCCACTCCAGCGGCAGCCGCCGCTCTTCGCTTAGCACATCGCCGAGCGTGCAGCCGTCGAGATACTCCATCACCAGATACGCGACGGTCTCGCCGTTCGCTTCCGCGAAGCCGAAGTCTGTGACGTCAACCACATTGGGATGACGCAGACGGCCGGCAGCCCGCGCCTCTCGTTTGAAGCGCTCGACAAATTCCTCATTCCGCATGAACTGCGGCGTGATCAATTTAAGGGCGACATAGCGCTCCGTGCCCAGGTGCGTGGCCAGATAGACGGCGCCCATACCGCCCTGGCCGAGCAGACGCTCCAGGCGGTACTTGTCGTCAAGCACTTGATCGACGTAACCCTGTAGACTAATCATTGCGGCGGTATGCTACATCGGAAACGGATAACAGTGAACAGTGAACGG
>JBDUCF010000072.1:0-10175 GCA_040003545.1 Pyrinomonadaceae bacterium
CTTCGAGGCTTCACTGCAGGCGCGAACCTATCAGCCTCCGACTGTTCCTTCTTATTCGGCTGAACCGCCCACCCAAGGGCAAGGCCGCGCTCCACCTTTTACATCCTTAGTCTAACTACCCGCAACGCCACAGCGCGCTAATTGCGCTCGTAGTCTTGTTGTTGGCGTTCTTTCCAAGTCTTCGCGAACCGCAATCGCGATCTGGTTCTGGAAATTGAGACAGTTCATAAAGGATTGTAAGAGGAGAGATTCGAATGATTCGCAATAAAACCAATCTGCCAGTTCTCTTTTTGACGTTATTGTTGTTCGCCGCCGGCTCGGCCGCGGCGCAAAGCCGGATCGGCACGATTCAGGGGACAGTTAAGGATCCAAATGGAGCGCTGGTTCCCGGCGCCAGCGTAACAGTCAGCCAACCGGTGACTGGATACAAACAGAGCGTGCCCACCGATGCCCAAGGCGCTTTCCGGCTCGTCAACGTTCCATTCAATACTTACAAGGTGCGCGCCGAAGCCACTGGCTTTCAGCCTTTGGAACAGTCCATCGACCTGGAGAGCGCGATGCCCATGAACGTTGATCTAACCGTCGGCATTGGGGCTGAGGCGGCCACAGTAACTGTAACAGCGGACAACTCAGCACTGCTTGAGACCGACCGCACTTCATCGGATACAGACATTAGTCAGTCAGTGCTGGAGCGTCCCACCGGCGCTGCGCCATCACGCGCCATCGAGAGTATCGTGGCCTCCACGCCGGGCTTTGTCACAGACGACAACGGCCGCATGCATCCCAGAGGTTCCGAATCGCAGGTACAGTACGTAGTTGATGGCGTACCTATCACGGACAATCTATCGGCGATTTTTTCCACCAGCCTCGATGCACGGACGATGCGCACGGTAGAGGTGCTGACCGGCGGCATTCCGGCGGAGTTTGGCGACAAACTGGCCGGGGTGATTAATGTGAACACTCGATCAGGCCTTGAAGGGCCGACCCAGGCCGGAGTATCACTTTCGGGGGGTAGTTTTTCTGCGGGAGAAATAGGAGTCGATTTCTCCACGCACACAAAAAAGTTTGGCTTTCTTACCAATCTTTCCACTTCCACCTCGCAGCGTTATCTTGACCCACCGACGATTGATAACTTCCACAACTTCGGCCGTAGCGCCAAGGGATTTTTTCGGCTGGACTATCAGCTCAGTCAGAACGATAGCTTGCGCGGCACGTTCACGTTTGGCGGCACGAACTTTCAGGTTCCCAATCGTCTGGAGCAGCAGCTCGCGGGGCAGAATCAGCGGCAGCGCAACCGGGACTACTCACAAAACGTTACTCTCGATCACATCTTCTCGCCCAGCACTCTGGGCCAGTTCTCTTTCTTCAATCGCCAGTCGTCGGCAAAGTTATTAAGCAATACGAAATCGACGCCGGTCGTGGCATTTCAAGATCGGACCTTGCAGAACACAGGTGTGCTCGGCTCGCTATCGCTAACGCGCGGCAGTCACAACATCAAGGTGGGCGGCCAGATAACGCGGACGCCGGTGCGGGAGAGTTTCAGTTTTTATCCAACCGTGCAGTTTGATGATCTGGTTGACGAGAATGGCAACGTCTTTCCCAATCCGGTGAACACATTCAATGCCGCTAATCCATTCTTGTTCAGTGGCCGCAAGGTCGGAAGAACACTAAGCGCCTACATTCAGGATCGATTCACCGTTTTCAAGAACTTCACGCTTGATGCCGGTGTTCGATATGACAACTATAAGCTGATTATCAAAGAGCAGGCTTTGAGTCCGCGCATCGGCATCGCCTACTCCATTCCAAGCACGAAAACGACTCTGCGCGCCTCATACAACCGGTTATTTCAACCGCCACCGGCGGAGAGTCTATTACTGGCCAGTTCGCAGCAAGCCGCTGCCATTTCGCCTATCGCGGTGCTAACCGGTGTTACTACACTCAAACCAATCCTGCCCGACAAGGAGAACGTTTACGAGGTTGGTGCGCAGCAGTTGCTTTCGAAATATATTCGCTTAAGTCTGACGCTTTATCAGAAACGGATCGAGAATTTCTCCGACAAGGATCAATTTTTCGAGACCGGCGTTATTTTTCCTATAGCCATTTCCTCGGGGCGAGTTACCGGTGAAGAGGTCCGAGTCGAAACAACCGACATCCGTGGCTTTCACGGCTTTCTATCCTATGCCAACGCCCATGCCTACGGTGTCACACCGATCGCCGGCGGGCTCTTCCTGGGAGAGAATCCGGCGGAACTTCAGCTGTCAGGTTTGAAGTTTAATGCGGATCATGACCAGCGTAACGAGTTGCAGTTCCAACTTGGGTACACGCACCGTCGGTCCGGCCTTTACGCAATTTTCAATGGTCGCTACGATTCAGGTGTGCCCACGGACGTCACGCCAGGCACAACTCTGGCGCAGTTTGCCGCCGATGGATTTGATCCACGTCTCTATCCGGAAATCGATTTTCAACATGGTCGGGTGAAGCCTCGCATGATCCTGGACTTTTCAGTTGGTGTAGATCTGTTTCAGAAAGAACGCACTTCGCTGAACTTTCAGTTTGACGTTCAGAACCTGACAAACGAGTTGTTTCTTTATAATTTCGAATCGGTTTTCAGCGGCACTCACGTCGGTTACCCCCGGCTTTTGAGCGCCCGTTTGAATTTGCGCTTCAAATGAGGAGATATTGGGAAGCATGTGAGTCGCTGCGACGAGCGGGTGGCCCTCGGTCGAGACTCGGTTGTCACGGTCAAATTCACGTTGACAGATTTCGGGAAACGCCAATAGAATAGGCGCGTTACCCTTTTTTCTCGTTCTTGCAACCAGCAAGGGTCCTAGGAAATCTGCCGTGAGCCTTGTCAAGATCATCGTCGTTACGATCCTGGTGATTCTGAGCATACTGCTCTTTGGGCGCTTTTTGTTTTAGCCCGAAACAGTTGAATGCTCGCACCCTCCGAAGCGCTAGATAGAAACGTCCCGTCAGCGCGCGTTCGTTGTTTGCCTCCGCTAAAATTTGACCTTCGATCTGTCCTGGTGGTCTTACTCTGCCTGGTGGGCAACGGCCAATCGACTACCGCACAGGAAATAGACAAGGACGATGTCGTTCGAGTTCGAACTGACCTCATTACTGTGCCTGTGGTCGTCACTGACTCCCGCGGCCGGCGGGTCTTCGGACTTGCGCAGGAAGATTTTGTAATTAGCAGTGAAGGACGCGCTCTAAAGACGCAATTTTTCGCGACTGGAGCGTCACGCGTGGCATTAGTCTTTCTACTGGACGCCTCGGGCAGCGCGCGCGAATATCTCCGAGACCAGCGCGACGCGGCGCTATCCCTCTTTTCGCGCTTTGGTCCACAGTCCGAAGTAGCGGTGGTGCGATTTAGCGATAGAGCAACCGTTGCAATTCCGTTTTCATTAGACGTTCAGAAAGCCCGAGCGACGTTCAACTTTCCCGCGGTCTCTGGACGGCACACTGCAATTTTCAATGCGGCCCTGGCGGCACTCGAACTGCTTGATAAGCGCAAGACTGATCCCAGCGAGAGACGAATAGTAATCCTGACCAGCGACGGCCTGGATACCGCCAGCACGGTAAAAGCATCGGAAGTGATCGAACGCGCGCGACGAGACACGGTGTCCTTTTACATCATTCACTTTCCGGTCTTCACGCCCCAGGACGGACACCTGGCGCCACGGCGCGCTGCCAGTGGCTTTCGCGAGCTGGCAGAAAAGACCGGTGGACATTACTTTCTGATTGGCGATGCGAAATCTGTTCTAGCTGCCCACTCTCAAAGCGAGTTGTCGCCGGTCTTCAAAGCAATTGAAGAGGATCTGGCGGGACAATACGTGCTGGGCTTCTATCCGGACGACTCTTCTCGCGACGTTGGCCCGCACCCGGTCGCGGTTAACCTGACAACAAACGTGCGCAAGTATCGCGTCAAGACTCTAAGAGAAGAATATAGATTGAAGCAATGATGGCTGCCAGAGATCAACTATGAGTGCTAAGGACATTTCAGGCCTGGTCAAGATCCGCCGAGCGCTAATTAGCGTTTCCGACAAGGCTGGGATAGTTGAGTTCGCAGGTGAGCTGAAACGGTTTGGCGTTGAAATAATTAGTACAGGCGGCACAGCGAAAGTACTGCGCGACGCGGGCATCAGCGTGCGTGATGTTTCGGATGTGACCGGGTTTCCCGAAATGATGGATGGTCGCCTGAAGACTCTACATCCAAAAATCCATGGGGCGTTGCTCGCGCTGCGTGACAATCCTGAGCACCAGTCAGCGATGCGCGAGCATGGCGTCGAATCTATCGATATGGTTGTCGTCAATCTCTATCCATTCGAGCGGACTATCTCCCGCGACGGCGTAACGCTGGGAGAAGCAATCGAACAAATCGACATCGGCGGTCCGGCGATGCTCCGATCAGCTGCGAAGAATTTTCGGGACGTTGCCGTTGTGGTGGATCCCGAACGATACGAGCCGATCCTGCGCGAAATGAATAACAATGATGGCGCCCTGGCGATGTCCACCCGGCAGAGGCTGGCGCTCGCTGCATTTATTCGCACCGCCCAGTACGACCAGGCAATCGAACACTATCTTTTCAGGCGAGTGCTTCCCGACTTGTTGAAAGACACCGGATTAGACGACGCCGGACCGGAAAACCTCGACCTTCCCGCCCAGATCGATCTGTTTGGCGTAAAGGCGTCTAACCTCCGCTATGGAGAGAACCCGCACCAACTGGCCGCAATTTACACTATTCAGGACGGCCCGCCTGGACTAGTACAAGCTCAAATTCTTTCGGGCAAGGAAATGTCCTTCAACAACTACGTTGATGCCGATGCGGCGTGCCAGTTGGTTTTCGACTTTGACGAGATAGCTTGCGCGATCATCAAGCATACCAATCCATGCGGCGTCGCGCTCGGCGGTTCTCCTGAAGAGGCTTATCGCGGCGCACTCGCATGCGACCCCGTATCAGCCTTTGGAGGTATCGTAGCGTTCAATCGCAAGGTCGATGAGGCTGCGGCGCGCGCCGTTACTGAAATCTTCACCGAAGTGATTATTGCGCCGGGCTATGACGAGGCGGCGCTTGAAGTGCTGAGGTCGAAGAAGAACTTGCGCGTTTTGTTACCTGAATTTCCATTTGCCTCTGGTCTAGTCGAGTACCAGCAGATAAGCGGCGGCCTGCTGGTGCAGACGCGAGACACGCACCGGATGAAGCGCGAAGGCTTGAAGGTCGTTACAAAACGCGCGCCATCCGAAAAGGAGATCGACGATTTGCTCTTTGCCTGGACTGTTTGCAAGCATACGAAGTCGAACGCGATCGTTTATGCCCGGGACAATCAGACAATCGGCGTGGGCGCCGGACAGATGTCGCGAGTTGATTCAGTCAGGATCGGCGCGATGCGCGCACAGCTCCCGCTCGACGGGTCGGTCCTGGCATCCGACGCGTTCTTTCCTTTTCGCGACGGCATCGACGAAGCTGCGAAGCAGGGCATCACCGCCATCATTCAGCCGGGCGGTTCAGTCCGTGATGAAGAGGCAATAGCGGCTGCGAACGAAAACAACCTGGCGATGGTTTTTACGGGGGTCCGCCACTTCAAACACTGAATGCTGACAAAAGCGCGTGGTTATGTTGAAATAGCGCCGCTAACATCGCAGATAAAAAGCGACGCGAGAACATCCAGGCCTTATCTCAAGACCGAAGACTCTGATCGTTGATTGGCGCGGCGTATGAAATTGGGAACTTGAAAACAATAACCTGAGAACTATGCTGGAAAACAGATCTGGAATCATTTTTGGTGTAGCGAACAAACGCTCAATTGCCTGGGCCACCGCTCAGGCTTTGCACGAGGCGGGCGCGAGCTTGGCCTTCACTTATCAAGGTGAGCGTCTTAAGGAAAACGTTGAAAGCTTGACCAGCTCGGAAATGCCCGGCTCCCTCGTTTTGCCCTGCGATGTGACCAAAGCAGAAGAAGTGACCGAAACTTTCGAGCGCTTGAAAGAGAAGTTCGGCAAGCTGGATTTCCTGGTTCACAGTATCGCCTTTGCGCCTCGCGAAGCGCTGGACGGCGAGTACCTCGCAACGAGTCATGATGCGTTTTTGACTGCACTTGAAATCAGTGCATATTCGCTGGCGCAGCTTGCGCGTGTAGCCGCGCCACTGATGACCGAAGGCGGCAGCATTGTGACCATGACTTATTACGGCGCGGAAAAGGTAGTGTCCGGGTATAACGTGATGGGAGTGGCCAAGGCGGCACTTGAGGCGAGTGTGCGTTATCTGGCAGCGGATCTCGGGCCGCGAAATATTCGCATCAACGCGATCAGCGCCGGGCCGATTCAAACGCTTTCAGCCCGCGGCGTCTCGGGCCTCAGCACGATGATGAAGCATCATGCTGAACGCGCGCCGTTGCGCCGCAATGTTGAGGCGCGCGAGGTTGGTAACACCGCATTGTTCCTCTGTAGCCCATTGTCTTCCGGCATTACCGGCGAGGTGATTCACGTCGATTGTGGGTTCAACATCATGGGGATTTGATCGACCAGGCACAGACTGGGCCGGATGAGAGGCAAGCTGGATGGATAAGAAAACCGATGTGAATACTCGGCCGCCGGGAACAACTCAGGACGAACAATTACTTGAATCCCCTCGGCCGGATGATTTCAAACGCACCGATCCGTGGCGCGTCTTTCGTATCATGGGTGAGTTTGTTGAGGGCTTCGACGAACTTGCTACGGTCACTCGCGGTGTTTCCATTTTTGGATCAGCCCGCATCTCCGCAGAGGATCCTTACTATGAGGCTGCTCGCAAGACGGCGACGCTGTTTGCGCGCGCCGGCTTTGCTGTGATTACCGGCGGCGGACCGGGAATCATGGAAGCCGCGAACAGAGGGGCCTTCGAAGCTGACGGGATTTCGATCGGCTGCAACATCGAACTTCCCCACGAACAGGGGGCCAACCCTTACCAAACGTTGTCGCTCAAGTTCAAGTACTTTTTTGTTCGGAAGATGATGTTCGTTAAGTACAGTACTGCCTTTATTATCTTCCCCGGAGGCTTTGGCACTTTGGACGAGATGTTTGAATCTTTGACCCTGATTCAGACGCATAAGATCCGAAACTTCCCAGTAGTGCTTTATGGCTCGGAGTATTGGCAGGAGATGCTGGACTGGGTCAAGAATTTGATGCTTGGACGAAAGATGATCTCCGAACATGACTTGCGGCTTTTGCACCTCACCGACTCGCCCGAACACGCCGTAGAGATCGTTGCCGAAAGCCAGAGTTCCCTCTCCAAACTAAGCGCGGATGTCTCCGACGACTACTAAGAAGTTGCGAGTTGTGTCGGACATCACGCCGGTTGGACAGATTCGATAAGCCATTTTAAGTAAGGTGGGGACACCTCCGACGCCGGCACGGCCATAATTTCCGGAATTTCGTAAGCATGAATGGCCCGTACCTCACGTTCAAGCTCTTCAAATCTTGATTGGGTTGTTTTCGCTAGGAGTAAGACCTCGTCAGCGCGCTGCACTTGATCGTTCCAGCGATAGACTGATTCCATCTGCGGCAGAAGCTGAACGCAAGCGGCGAGCTTGGCACCTACCAGCGTCTCGGCGATGTGCCTCGCATCCTCGCTGTTGGCGGCAGTCATAAAGACGACAATCGCATCTGATGCCTTAGCGCTCATAACTTAAATAGCGTTAGCGTTAAGATGTTACTTTGATTAGTTGACGCCACGAAGGCGCATGACTGCTAGTTTTCTTCTTCGTTCGCATCGGGTGTGCCGCCGGTGAGTGGTGAAGTGTCATCGCCAAAAAAAGCGCTGTAGAGTTCCTGGGCGCGATCGAAGTCGCGTTCATCTACCAGGATGGCAGCGCCGGGAGCGGTAGCCGATAGCAGCGGAGAAAGCGCATCCGAGCCGCCAGATTGCACGACAGACCGAATTCCGTTCTGCACAAAGATGTCGTTTACCATCTCAGCTTCGGCAGGCGAGCTGACGGTGTGCAGCGGCAGAAAACGGGCTTCGCTGTCATCATGCGAGGTGTCCCCATGGGCTAGACGCTCAACGAGCTTCGCGCCGTCGTCAGGGCAGCGATCAATGCCGGTTTGATATTCTGATTCGCAAACGGGACAGAACATAGAATTCTTAACTTTTGTTAACACCGCAAGTGTAGCCCGGCTGGCAGGAAGCACGCAACACGGGAACTTCGAAAACTAGAAAACCACCTGACCCAGACGTATTCTCCCGGACTTGTAACAGAGAAAGAGTCCGGAAGTTTCCGAGCAGATGGTTTGAAAGATTAGGTGCCGGTCGCGGCGGTTGGGCAGGACGTTCCTATACTATTACGCTGTGCAATTTCGGAAACAATCTCGTTGATGCGATTGATCGAGAAGGGTTTGGTGACAACCCAATCCACTTTCGCCTGTTCCTGCTCGATTGAGCCCACCGCTTCGCCCCAGCCCGTAATAACAGCGAGGGGGATTGTCTCGTTACGCTCGCGGATCGCGCGGGCGAGTTCCCAGCCACTCATGCCCGGCATACCAACATCTGTAAATATGGCTTCATAGTTTCCAGTGGCGAACAAGGCAAGTGCTTCGCGGCCGCCTTCCGCCAGGCTAACTTCGTAGCCCTCGTTTTGGAGGATGTCGGCCAGAAGTTCTCGCACCGATGACTCATCATCAACAACCAATATTTTTGGCGAGCTTGAGTTCGGAACGAGCGTTAATCGAGCAAATGTTTCTACTGGCGTCTGAGCGGCTGGCGTTGCTTCCGCAATTGGCAGCTTGATCCTGAAGCTCGTTCCCTGCCCTACTTCTGATTCGACCTCAATCGTTCCCTGGTGCCGCTGGACTATTCCGTAAGAAACGGCAAGGCCAAGTCCCATTCCAGCGTTGCCCTTCGTAGTGAAGAATGGATCGAATATCCTCGATCTCACTTCCTGGCTCATGCCGATACCTGTATCGCTGACCGAGATTTCAAGAAAGCCGCCACGTTCCTCAGCAGAGAGCCTGAGTCGTCCGCCTGCCGGCATTGCGTCGACTGCGTTGAAGACCATGTTAACCAGGACTTCGCGCAACTCGGACGCATCACCCATGACCATTGCACTGGAATGAATTTGCAGATCAAGATTGATTTGCACATTGGCAGCCTGGGCCCGATCTTTCCAGCGGGGACGTGTAATCTCATTTACATCCATCAGGATTTGATCGACAGCCACGGGCACGAAATCATGATCCCGACGCTGACGCGCGAAATCCTGAATGCGCTTCACTGTATGAGCGCCGTCTCCCGCAGCTTTGATGATGATGTTAAGACCACGCTCGACCTCGGGGTCGCGGGTTTTTGTCAGCATTAATTCAGCTCTGCCAAGGATCCCGGCTAGCGTGTTATTAAAATCGTGGGCGACACCGGAGGCTAGCTGACCCAGGGCTGACATCTTCTCAAGCTGGCTGAATTGTTCTCGAATCCGCTCTTGCTCCGCGATGTATCGAGAAAGCTCTTCCACGTGGTTCCGAGCCTGTTCAGCTTTCTCCGTCGAAGCTTCTACATTCTTGAGATAGGTGCGGTAGGTAAGGTAGACAATGGCGATGATGGGCGTCGTGCCAATCAGAGCGTAGAAACCAACGGCGCCAATAAGCTTGGCGATCATGAAAGCCGCTGAGGCGCCCGCGAAATAGGTGATTGAGGCCCAGAGGTAGTGTGTGCGCCAGGTGTTCCAGATGGGCCGGTCCATCTTGCAAGCTGTATAAATCGTCACCAGGGCCGTATTAGCCACATACTGCACCGACGCCATTATGCATATCGAACTAACAAAAATGGCGGATTGGCTGTTCGATGATAACAGCCGGACGGGACCGAAGCAGAAACGAAGCACAACGATAGTGAGAAACGTTGCGCAGGTCATTACGGCCGAGTTGAATAGAACAACTTTAAGTTTTCTGGTGAGCTGTAGTGAAGTAGCCAGAGTGGCTATTGCCGCGAGAAGCACGGCCGCCTCTCCTCCATAAAGAAGCATCGTGAGGAAAATCAACGTATCAGTGACGATGATCTCACCTTTGACATGCGGAATGTGGATGATAAGACGCGCCCCGATGAATACGCTCAGAAGCAGTATCGGCAGCAGGCGTACATCAAGGTCTGCCAGACGTAAGCGAGCGGCACAATAAATAAGCACCGCCGCGCCGGCGGCGACGACGAGAGC
>JBDUCF010000400.1:0-3023 GCA_040003545.1 Pyrinomonadaceae bacterium
CGGGATATCCGCGCGTGAATGCTTGGCCGCAATCGCATTGCGGATTCGCGTCAACATATCGGCGATAGGATCAGTCATTCTTAACTCCGTAACGGGTGACTAGTAACAGGTGCCGAGCAAGAACAAGTTTCTCTTGTTATCTCACTTGTTACTCGTCACGAGTTTATTACCAACTAGACTTCATGACGCCGGGAATCTGTCCCTCCAGCGCCAACTGACGAAAACAGATGCGGCACAAATTGAACTTCCTCAAGTAGCCGCGTGCTCTACCGCATCTTTTACAGCGAGTGTAAGCCCGCACCGCAAACTTCGGTTTCCGTTCCGATTTCGCAATCAATGATTTCTTTGCCATAACAATCCAGAGGTCAGAAGTCAGCGATCAGAGGTCAGATGTCGTCATAGAGATTGCAGTTTAGAAGCTCTGGTCAGACGCTGACTTCTGTCTTCTGACCTTTGTCTTCTGACCGCTGACCTCTATGCCCTAAAGGGCATTCCCAGCCCCTTCAAAAGTGCTCGTGCCTGTTCATCGTTACGCGCTGAAGTAATAATCGTGATGTTCATTCCGCGTAACTTGTCGACCTTGTTAAAGTCAACTTCGGGGAAAATCAATTGCTCGCGCACACCAATAGTGTAATTACCCCGGCCATCGAAAGCCTTCGGCGAAACGCCGCGAAAGTCTCTTACGCGCGGTAGCGCTATCGACACGAATCGATCGAGGAATTCATACATGCGATCGCCACGAAGCGTGACCATCACTCCGATTGGCATTCCCTGACGCAATTTAAAAGAAGCGATCGATTTCTTGGCCTTCGTAATTACAGGCTTCTGGCCGGTAATAGTGCGAAGCTCTTCGGCTGCCGTGTCGAGGATCTTGGCGTTGGCAATCGCTTCGCCCATACCCATATTCAGGACCACCTTCTCGACGCGCGGTATGGCCATCGGATTTTTGATCCCAAACTCCTTCGCAACTGCGGGAGCAACCTCTTTTTGATAACGCTCTTTTAACCTTGCTGCCATCTCAATCCTCGTGTGTCGGATAAACTTCAGTTTGTCGTTGCCTTCTCATTGGCTCAAGCCGGCGCCGCGGCAAGACCAAAGTGTGCCGGACTATCTTATTTCTCCAACGAATGCCCGCTGGCGGTGGCGACGCGGGTTTTCGTCCCGTCGTTTTCCACCAGGTATTTAACCCGCGTGGGCTTACCTGACTGTGGGTCGATCAGCTGGACGTTTGAAATACTAATGAACGCTTCCTTCTCGATAATCCCGCCGCCACGATTGCTCTGTGGATTTGCTCGCTGATGACGTTTGATTACTCCTACGCCCTCAACTTTTATCTTACCGGTTGCGGGCGCCACTTCGAGCACTCGACCGCGCTTCCCCTTATCGCGGCCGGCGATAACCGCTACCTGATCGTTCTTCTTTATCTTTGACCGTTTTGTTCCCGCCATAACCTTATATAACCTCCGGGGCGAGCGAGACGATTTTCATGAAGTTTTTGTCTCGCAGCTCACGGGCAACCGGACCAAACACGCGCGTGCCAATCGGAGTACCGTCTTCCTTGATCAGCACCGCCGCATTCTGGTCGAACCTAATATAAGTTCCATCCTTGCGCCGCACCTCTTTACGCGTACGCACGATGACCGCGTCCTGAACCGTTCCCTTCTTAATCGTGCCGTCGGGAGATGCCTCTTTGACGGTCACTTTGATCCGGTCACCCAGGCTTGCGATCTTTCCGGTCGACCCACCAATGGGCATGATCATCTCAACCCGTCTTGCGCCTGAATTGTCGGCGACCTCCAAAGAGGTCTGCATCTGAATCATGACCTTACCCTCATTTCGGAATTCGGATTTCGAGTTGCGGATTCAGAAGCATGTTGCATCTTCAAATCCGAAATCCGCATTCCGCAATTCTACTTTGCTGCCTTCTGCACAATCTCAATCACACGCCAGCGTTTTCGCGCCGACATGGGCCTGGTTTCAACGATTCGCACCTTGTCGCCAATCGTAGCACCAAGTTCATCGTGCGCCATGAACTTGGAAGTTCGCTTAACATAGCGGCGATACTTCATGTGGCGCACCAGACGATCGACGCGAACCACCACCGTCTTCTGCATTTTGTCTGAAACAACCGCGCCCACCTTCTGCGATCGATGGGCCCGCTTAGTGCCAGCGTTTTCGACGCCGGCGGCATCTGCAGCGGTCGCCCCATCTGCAGCCGTCCCGGTAGCATCGGCCGGGGAACCGGACGGCTCCGGGCCGCTGGTTCCGTCCGCAACTGCTGCCGTCTCCGTATTGCTGTCTGCTTGATTCTCTTCTGCCATTCTTTTCACTCTACCCGGACCCCGGGCCCGCGACTCCTAATTCATTTACCGCGATTCAAAGCGCGGCCTATTAAACTACCAGCTAGCTCGCCTGCGGCTGTCGTTGCTGCAATAGCGTTTGCAGACGCGCCAGTGATCTCTTTTCTTCGCGGATGCGCTTGACTGCGTCCACTTCGCCGAGCGCAAGCTTAAACTTCAAACGAAAGAGCGACTCTTTGAGACGGGCCGTTTCGGCCCTTAATTCCTCTTCCGAAAGATCGCGATATTTATCCAGCTCTTCCCGCCGTTTCATAACTAGATCGCGCCCCCTTCTTGATCCGCGCGTGTAACAAACTTAGTTTTGATGGGAAGTTTTTGAGCAGCCAGACGCATTGCATCTCTCGCGGTCTTCTCATCCACCCCCTCAATCTCGTAAAGGATCCTGCCTGGCTTGACAACCGCCACCCAATACTCCGGCGCGCCCTTGCCTTTGCCCATGCGAGTTTCGGCCGGCTTCTTGGTCACCGGTTTGTCTGGAAACATCCGAATCCAGATTTTGCCGCCGCGTTTGATGTGGCGGGTCATCGCAATACGAGCCGCTTCAATCTGTCGATCTGTAATCCAGGCGGGCTCCAGACACTTGAGCCCATATTCCCCAAAGCTGATCTCGCTGCCACGAGTTGCGACCCCAGACATGCGTCCGCGCATCTGCTTTCGGTGCTT
>JBDUCF010000401.1:0-3022 GCA_040003545.1 Pyrinomonadaceae bacterium
TAAGCCTTTTCTGCGCCGGGGACCTTCGCAGCTAGAGCCTGGTAGTCTTCAACCGCCTTGCCGAAGTCGCGCTTGACTGTATCAGTAACCGCCTGCAGTCGCAGCGCATCGATTTGCGTCAAGACAGAGCGGTCGGGCACCAGGTCGTTGGCGCGAATTAATTCATCCTTTGCTTTGTCTGACGAATCCAGTTCGGTCCAGGCCTCGGCGAACCGCGCATGGGCCAAGGCAAAAAGATCGTCGTCCTGTACGGCTTGCTGCAGTATTTTGGTGGCCTTGAAGAAGGCGCCTTCTCGCATTGCATCGACCGCGCGGTCATACAAGCGTTGAGTCTCTGCGGAGGGCTGGTGTGGCCTTGCACGGGTTACGCGCCACATTCCGAAAGACAACGCAGCGAGGATTACCAAACCAGCGGCGACGTAACCAATTGGAAGTCGCGGGCGCTTGAAGATGTCGGACAGAGTTCCCAGTGCGCCGCTGGGCCGTGTTCCTACAGCCGGCGAAATGAGCCGTGTGATGGTACGATCAGAACCTCGGCGCTCCAGCCCTACCTGAGCGGCCCGCAGATCCACGATCATTTCATCGGCGGTTTGATATCGCTCCTCCGGCTTTTTAGCCAGAGCCTTCAGCGTAATCCGATCGAGTTCCCTGGTAACATCTGCGTTGAATTGCGAGGGCGGCGCTGGATCATCGCGAATGACTTTTGCGCAAATCTCAACGGGACTACGCCCAAAAAAGGGAGGCCTGCCCGCGATGCACTCGTAGAGCAATCCGCCCAGTGAAAAAAGATCGCTGCGGGCGTCCACTTCGATACCCAAAGCCTGTTCTGGCGAAAGGTACATCGGCGTGCCAACGATCACGCCTTCGCGCGTCTGTGTATTCAGCAGCGTTGGATGTTCAGCCTGACCAGGGTTAACGGGTCCGAGGTCTATTTGCTTCGCCAGACCAAAGTCGAGCACTTTGACGCTGCCCCGTTCATTGATGGCCACATTCGAAGGCTTGATGTCCCGGTGAATAATGCCGTTACCGTGTGCTTCGGCCAGAGCCTCAGCGACCTGCTCGACAATCTCGAGAGCGCGCGGAATCGTCAGGGCCTCTTTTTGCATGAGGTCGCCAAGAGTTGCGCCCTTAACGAATTCCATCACGATATACGGCTCACCGCCCTCGGTTTCGCCATAGTCGTGAATGGTGGCGATGTGTGGATGCGATAGAGCCGAAACGGCGCGCGCCTCGCGCAGAAACCGCGTGCGAAAGTGTTGCTTGCCGGGGCCGTGCGCATCGCTAAGCATCTTGATTGCCACGCGCCGGCCGAGCAGCGTGTCTTCGGCCAGATAGACTACGCCCATGCCACCTTCGCCAAGTTTTTCAATGATTCTGTAGTGCGAGAGGGTCTGGCCAATCATTTAATTAAGAGGCTCCGAAGCGGCGGTCGAGTTGAAAGCGCTGAATATCCCGGGAGAAAGCGTCCCGATGATGAGCTGAGCGGGCGCATTGTCTCTCTTGGGCCGATCTATTTCAAGATTGGCGACAGAGATCGATGTGTTACCTTGGGTTTCGATGAGAGGGAGGTGCCAACACTTTTGACGCGCAGCGCCCGCCTGTTATAGCCTCTGTCGGATTTTTTGATTCTCCGGTTCCCTGGATTCTGAAACTTTGGCTCGAAGTGGATCTTCAGCGCCGATCACGAGAATCGCGCTCGGCTCGGATCGAGCCGCGAAGATCATGGCTGTGCGCGCGAGCATTGCCCGCATAGCCGAGATAGATTCCGGATGGAGTAAGGCGAGCGTGGTCGCCCGTCCTGTAACCACCAGCGTGCCGGCGATGCCCTTAACGGACTGGCAATTGATGCAAGGCGCGCGTGAACGGGCGCTCGCGGTACGTGACACGCTGAGTAGGCAAAACCTCGACGCTGAACTCTATGTTGGGCTCGAAGGCGGCTTTCATTCAATCTCAGTTGATGGTGAGTGGCATACCTTCCTGCGCGGCTGGGCATTCGCGACGGACGGCCGAAGAGGCAGCTTCGGGGCGGCGCCTTCGATTAGTGTCCCGGATTCGATCGTAAAAAGCGTCGTCGAAGGACGGCGTGAATTAGGGCTGGTGATTGATGAAGTTGCCGGCGCCCGCGACGTGCGCAGCCGGCAGGGCGCCTGGGGTATTCTCTCTCGGGACCTGCTGACGCGGGCGATGAGTTTTGAGGCGGCGCTGATTGCCGCGTTCGCGCCTTTCTATAATGCAGAATTGTATACTCAAATTTAGAGTTCAACCTTCAGGTTGTTCTGTCGAAGGGAAGCAAGCTAGAGGCTTGAACCTAAGAAGTTTATGATGGAAGATCGTTTTGCACAGGCCGATCACGAGCCCACTCCTTATGCGCGGCCCAGCGCCGGCTGGATTGAAGTGATTGCCGGCTCAATGTTCTCAGGCAAATCAGAGGAGTTGATTCGTCGCTTGCGCCGGGCCAAGATCGCGCGCCAGAAAGTCCAGGTTTTCAAGCCGGAAGTTGATACCCGCTTTTCACAAGACCACATTGTTTCGCACTCGGAGATGCGGCATGAGTCCTCGAATAGCAGGACTGCCGCTGAGGTCCTCGCTAAGGTCGAGCCTGACACAGAAGTGGTAGGCATTGATGAAGGACAATTTTTTGACAATGACCTGGTCGAGGTGGCGAACGAACTGGCCCAGCGCGGGGTTCGGGTAATCATCGCGGGATTGGATCAAGACTATACCGGCAAACCATGGGAGCCGATGCCGCAGCTTCTGGCGATCGCCGAATACATCACGAAGACGCATGCGATTTGCATGAAATGCGGCCAGCCCGCCAACTATTCACAGCGCACCTTCGAATCCGAGGAGCGGGTCGCCGTCGGCGCCGCCGGCATGTACGAGGCCCGCTGTCGTCGCTGCTTTGTGCCCCACGCCGACGCGCCAACGATTCATCCTGACTAGATCGGCAACCCTACCTGACTTATTCGGCGTCTAACGCGCAAGAAGACTCCCCGGCTGCGTTCTACCTGCAAGTTCCGCA
>JBDUCF010000001.1:0-31856 GCA_040003545.1 Pyrinomonadaceae bacterium
GCAGGCGACGCGCCTCAGCCTCGTCTTCTCGCTCAGTGACGCGGGCCATCAGGTACTCAAGGGCAGAATAGACTATGTCAGGTTGAAAGGTCCATATGACTTCATCGCCCGGTGCTGAGCCGTCGTCCTCGTTTCCGCGCACGGAAGCCAGGAGCGCCGAAAATCTTGCGTCGGCAATTACAACGAATCGTTCGTTCACTTTGTCGGCGGACGCGCGTTGTAGCAGCACCGGCTCCAGATTATGGTGGTCGGTTTTGAGAGCGAGGTTGTTGAGGGCATCTCCCGGCCTTACGAAAAAGAAGGCGCTGCGTGCTGCGCGCGCCATTTCACGCACGCGAGTGCGATCGCGTATGGGGCGTTCGGCAGCGTACGGCAGACTCTCGGCGACGAGTGCCGCCAGGCTATTCTCCAAGACTACATCTTCAAAATAGCGGTGCAACTGAGCAATGGTCTGCTCCGCGCAGCGAACAGGAGTTAGCTGCCGAAAATGCTGAGCTAGAATGGCGCTGTAGAGGGAGTACATTGAAGGCTCGGGCCGGAAACTGGGCTGACTGGGGAACCTCCGAGGAGGGCTGCAGCGAGGCAAACACATTCTGCCACAGATCAACAGCGTTGTCCACCGCTAATTGGGGCGATATATGCCCCATTTTGGGGCATTTAGGGAAGTCTGATGTAGGTCGTAACTGCCGTCGCCACGAGAGCTTGCAGGTTATCGAAAACGTTTACCGTCACCACTAGCAGGCGTCGCCCGGAACGCAGGACGCGGGCCTCGGCAGCAACGCTGCCGCTGCTTACGGGACGAAGATAATGAATGGTTAAATCAGACGTGGTAGTACTTTGATCGGGCTCGAGCATGGTGATAACCGCAAAGGCTGCGGCTGTGTCAATTAATGACGCAATACTACCCCCATGCAAAACGTCGCTAACCTGCCTGAGATCCTGGCGCGCGTCCATATGCATCCTGGCCGAGCCCCGGGTTGCCTCGTCAAGTTCAATGCCGAGTAGTTTCGCGTAACGTACACGCTGAAACAAGCCACGAAGAAGCTCCTGTTCAGCGTCCGACAACCCAGTCTCGCTCATACTTGATAGCTGTTCCCGTCAGCGGGCTGTACTATCACGGCGGTGCCGTAGGCTATAACCTCAGTAACACCTGTGGATATTTCCGTTGTGTCGTAGCGGGCGCCGATGATGGCGTTGGCTCCGATTTCCGACGCATGCTGGATCATAATCTCGAATGCATCGGCGCGAGTCTGTTCACACAGTGTGGTCCAGACGGTGATATTGCCGCCGACAATCATCTGGAGCGTTGCGCCAAGCGTGGCGAATACGTTTCGCGATCGCACC
Organism: Pyrinomonadaceae bacterium; assembly: GCA_040003545.1. Classification (GTDB taxonomy): domain Bacteria; phylum Acidobacteriota; class Blastocatellia; order Pyrinomonadales; family Pyrinomonadaceae; genus DASXRU01. The sequence continues at coordinate 1,345 of JBDUCF010000001.1, forward strand.
ACAATGCCCCGCACCACGCCAAGATTCTGGGTCACACGAAAATTCGGCAGCTCGAAAGCCGTTGTCACCATGTGATGGGACACCGAGTAGCGACGAGGACTCACTTCATATGGGGTTCTGCGTTGAAGGGGATCATTTTCCATTGTAGTTACTCCTGAACCGTAGAGCTTCTGAAAAGACTGGACTGCAGTTCATTGTCTTCCAGATCAGAATCTCCGGCGGCAGCTTGATCCGGAGACCACTGGTACTGCTCCAGCCGGCAACGGCCTCGCGAATCGAATTCAATTCCTTCCGCTTCAAGCAAACGTTGCTGCTTGTCTGGTGGGATCACAATGCGCCCGGTCGAACACCGACCCTGAGCGTTTATTACGCGATGCCAGGGCGTACTTTCTTCGTTAGCTCCGTGCATAACAAAGCCGACGGTGCGCGGGGTGTATCCCTCACCGAGCAAGTAAGCAATCTGCCCGTAAGTCATCACCCGACCAACCGGAATCCGGCGCACCAGCTTGTATACATGCTCGCGATAGCCAGGACTATCGACAGGATCACCGGCGCGTTTTTGACTCGGCATCTGATTGTTAGCCACTTCGGTTATACGGACGAATGCCTCGAACAGTTCTGGATACATTGTCGAGGGGCAGGAATACCCGCGCGAGTTATGGGAAGGTTCTCAGCACGGTTCGCGCGGGGGCGCCGTCGCCCGTGCCCTCCGCAATCAGCAACGGCAGGCAAATCAGCTCATAATCCCCGGCAGGCACATCTCGCAAATTCAGCCCTTCGAGAATCACAACACTATTTGAAAGCAAAGCCAAATGTGTCTCGTGTTTCCCCGACTTAAACTTCTCAACCGAAAGGTAATCGACACCAACCAGCCGGATACCCTCAGCAACCAGATGCGTTGCCGCGCTCGGAGCCAGATAGGTGAAGTCCTTGTGAAAAACACCATTAGGTTCCGCCCAGTAACTGGAATTTCGCGTTTTGAACAGCAGGCGAGTAACTGACTCCAGATCCAAGTTGCTAACAAAGTCCTGGTCTATCTCCGCTGATTCACCGGGAACTTCCACCACCCTCGCTGGTCCAATCAAAACGTCGAGTGCTAACTCGGAGACTTTCCCGGCGCCGTCAATAAAATGCGCCGGCGCATCGACGTGCGTTGCAGTGTGCGCCCCCAAATGCAGGAACGAAACATTTGCCGAATCGCCTTTGGCCAAAGCGGACCACTGCTGAATATCTATCCCGGGGTCGCCGGGATAAACAGGCGTGCGCGCAGAAATGGGGACGCTGACATCGTATATGCGCATTCTTTTTGGTTAACCCCAGATTACGTTCGGCGCCAAATATAATTCCAAATGAGCAAAGGGGGAAGGAAAATCGATCCTACACGGGTAACTCCCGCGGTCGCCTGGTGTCAACCTAGCTGCTGATATAGCTTTCCGAACTGCAGTTGTTTACCGTCACACCATTGATTATCAGGGCGAACCGTTTTTAGACTGGCGCTGCAAGTTCGTAGTAATATGCTGCGCCCCAGCAATGTTCAGAAACAACCGTTCAGCGGAGCAAACTACGATGCACCGAAGATACCTTTCCGTTCTGACGCCGGCTGCTTTAGCGTTTATCTGTTTGGGGTCCACCGTCGCAACGGTGGCACAGCAATCTAACGCCCAATCTGCTTCGCCGGAAATAGCGTTCACGGTATCGATGCCCAAACCTCATACGCACCTGCTGGAGGTTGAGATTCATGTTACGCGCGGTTCAATTGGCCAGCCTCCGGTATCAGAGCTGTTGGTGATGCCGGTATGGACACCGGGATCGTATCTCGTGCGTGAATTTGCCCGCCACGTGCAGGACTTTTCTGCAATTGACACTGCAGGCCGACCGCTGCGATGGGAAAAGATAAACAAGAATTCCTGGCGGGTGATGACGAACGGTTCAAATGATTGGCGGGCCACCTATCGTGTGTATGCTAACGAGCTTTCGGTCAGAACAAATGAATTAAACTCGGCCCATGCCTTCTGGAACAATGCCGCCCTGCTAATGTACCTCGAAGGCTTCATGAATACCTCTTCAACTCTGCGTATCCTTCCCCCTCCGTCATGGAAGATTGCCACCGGTCTTCCCGCGGCGTCGGGAATGAAGGACACGTTTCGCGCAGAGAATTTCGATATCCTTTACGACTCACCGGTTGAAGTCAGCAATTTCAAGACCCTCGCATTCGAAGTTAAGGGAGTGCCGCATCGGATCGTGATCGACGGAGAAGGAAACTATGACCCGGAAAGAATGCGGGACGATGTGCAGAAGATCGTTACGGCCGAAGTTGAATTAATGGGTGGGGAGATTCCGTATCACGACTACACTTTTATCCTGCATTTGAGGTCGACAGGAGGGGGCGGGCTCGAACACTTGAATTCAACCGCGCTCGGCTATCCTCGTTTTGGCTTCCTTTCCGAACGCAGCCAAAGCTCAAATTCAGCCGCTCCCGGCGCTCAGTCAGTGCCAACTTATCGAGGTTTTCTCGGATTGGTAGCGCATGAGTTTTTCCATCTTTGGAACGTCAAGCGCATTCGTCCCGACGCGCTCGGGCCATTTGACTACACGAAAGAGAATTACACAAAACTACTTTGGGTGGCAGAAGGCCTCACTGACTACTATGCGGGTGTTGCCCTGAGAAGGGCTGGATTAATCTCGCAAAAAGATTTTTTGGACGACACCGCCAGGGCAATCCAGAATTTGCAGAATACTCCGGGCAGGCTGGTGATGACCGCGGAGGAAGCGAGCTTCGATACCTGGATCAAGTTTTACCGCCAGGACGAGAACTCAATAAACTCGCAAATATCCTACTATGAGAAAGGGGCCATACTTGGATTACTTCTTGATCTTGAGATTCGTAAGCGGAGCCATGACGCGAAGTCTCTGGATGACGTGATGCGTTATCTCTATAACCAGTTCTATAAGAAAGGCCGCAACTATACGCCGCAGGATTTTCAGAAGGTTGCTGAGTTGATGGCCGGATCGAGTCTGGACGAATTCTTTGCCAGGTATGTTCATGGTCGCGAAGAGCTGGACTACAATGCGGCGCTCGACGCTGCCGGCTTGCGGCTGGAGACAGTCGGCGAAACCAGCACCATCAGGGCGATTGAGAAGGCTTATCTTGGCGCTGATCTGGCCCAGGAAGGTGAGCGGCTGATGGTCAAGCGCATTCGCGCGGGCTCGCCTGCGTACGACCAGGGTCTGAACGCTGGAGATCAAATCGTGGCCTGGAACAACATGCGCGTCACAAAGGAATTCTTCGAGGCCCGCCTTGCCGAACAGCGGCCGGGCGATCTAGTCAGTCTGACGATATTCCGATCAGACGACTTGAGTACGTTGCCAATCAAGCTCGGGGGAAGGGTGGACGCACCGTACCGGATAGTGCCGGTGACGAACCCGTCAGACCAAGAGAAGCGGATCAATGAATCGTGGTTGGCTGGGTCGCCGGCGAAATAGTAGATGGTGGATTCGACTACGAAATGGGGCCGACCAACGTTCAATCTTCCTCTGGCGGCTGGCCGCGCATAGCCGCCTCGAGTTATCTCAACACCGCTCCGCTCATCTGGAGTTTCCTGTACGGAACCCGGCGACACCGGACGCGCCTGGTGACCGATGCCGCGCCAGCCAGTTGTGCCGATTTGCTTGCCCGCAGTGAAGTTGATGCCGCCCTGGTGCCAATAATCGAATATCACCGAATCCCTGAGGTCCGGGTGGTACCGGGCGTCTGTGTCGGTTCCCACTCAGCCGTGCGCAGTGTGGTACTGGTAAGCAAACAAGATGACTTGAGGAAGGTTGGCAAAGTCGCTCTTGACGCTTCATCGCGAACGTCGCAGGCGTTGGTCAAGATTATCTTTCGAGAGTTTCTGGGATTCGAGCCGCAATGGCAGTCATCTGGTCCCGACGTTCCCCTGATGCTGAAGAACAATGACGCGGCGCTAATTATCGGTGATCCGGCGATGAGGATCTCCGCGACTGACGTTCATATTTTTGACCTGGCAACTTTATGGCGCAAATTTACGGGGGTTGGTTTTGTATTTGCGATGTGGATGGCACGCGCAGGGGCTGAAAACATTCGCGATTTAGACTTCGCCGGGGCACGCGACGAAGGGTTGGGGCACGTCATGGAGATTGCCAGGCAATACGAGCCATTACTCGGGCTGCCACAGGACGAGTTAGTAATCTACCTTTCCAATAACATATGCTTCAACTTTGACGACGATATGCAAAAGGGGCTGGAACTCTTTTTCAAGCTGGCGCACAAACACAGAATTATCTCAAACGCGACCAGTTTAAAAATGATTGACCCGTAGTTGGATAATGAAGGTAATACAAACTCCGGTGTTATCATTGATTCCTGAATGACTGGAACAAAGCAGACTCAAACAATCCTTGACCGGGTACTCGCCGGCGACCGGATGACCGCGCCGGAGTGCACTCTATTGCTGGAGTCGGACGACTTCGTGCGCATTGGACTTGCCGCCGACGAGATTCGCCAACGCCGGCACCCGGATAATATCGTCACGTACATCATCGACCGGAACGTGAATTACACGAATGTCTGCAATGTGGTTTGCACATTCTGTGCGTTCTACCGGCGGCCCGGTGCGCCTGATACCTACGTGCGCACGCTGGAAGAAATCTGCCAGAAGATTGACGAGACCATTGCCCTGGGTGGGACTGGGGTCCTGATGCAGGGTGGACTGCACCCCGACTTCGGCATCGAATGGTATGAAGACCTGCTGCGTACACTGCACGCCAAGTATCCGGAGTTTCAGCTACATTGTTTTTCGCCACCGGAGATTCACAACCTCCATCTCATTTCCGGTCTTGATTACGAAACGATCATGGGGCGGCTAAAAGAGGCTGGCTTGTACAGCATGCCTGGCGGAGGCGCGGAGATTCTTGACGATGAAGTTCGCAAACGTGTGGCTACGAAATGCACCACGGACGAATGGCTGGCAGTTATGCGGGCCACGCACCATGTCGGGCTGCGCTCAACTGCCACCATGATGTTCGGTATCGGCGATGGGATCAAACATCGCGTCGGTCATCTGCAGCGCATACGCGATCTTCAGGACGAAACGGGAGGCTTTACGGCATTCATTCCCTGGACCTTCCAGCGCGAAAACACGGCGCTCGGTCGTCGGATAAAAGATGAACCAACCGGGATCGATTATCTAAAGATGCTGGCCGTGTCTCGTCTGTTTCTCGACAACATCGAAAACTTCCAATCTTCGTGGTTAACCCAGGGATTGCGTTTGGGCCAGGTGGCACTCCGCTTCGGCGCCAACGACATGGGCTCAATTATGATCGAAGAGAACGTTGTCTCCGCCGCCGGCGCGCACAACGAAGCCGATGAGAAAATGCTGCGGTACCTGATTCGCAAAGCCGGCTTCACTCCGCGCCAGCGCGATATTCTCTACCGGCAAGTTCATCGAAGACCCGAGGCCGTGCAACCCGATCCCGCGTCCGAAGCCGTAGCAGTTAGTTAATCGAGTCCACGTTGAACCGTTCCCTCCGCCCAGTTTCCGGAAGGTTGTTTATGTCTCACCGATGGTTTTTCATCAGCGTCACTGCTTCCGTTTGGTTGTTCTCGGTTTCGGCGCGTTCGCAGGAGCCTGCCCCTGGGCGAGGATCAGACGAAAGTGCGGCGACGGCAAAGAAGGCAGTCGACTTGCTGGAGTCAGTTGCGGGCCAGGTGGACAGCTTACATTCGGCTGAAAACCGTGCACGTATTGGATCCAACGTCGCCGAATTGCTTTGGAACTATGACGAAAAACGTTCGCGCAGTCTTTTCGCGATGATCGAGGAAGACATTAAGGCAGGGTTAAACGACACTGACCCTGATGATGGAGCACACAACCACGCGCTGATGGTTTTTGGCCAGTTGCGAGGCGACATTGTCGGCAGGATTGCCAAACACAATCCGGATCTGGCCCTCGAGTTTCTACAGGCAACTCGGCCCGCATCGGACACGCAGTTGCCTTACGAAATGAGGGACAGCGAGAAATCTCTGGAGTTGCGTCTGGCCGGTCAAATTGCGGCGAAGAATCCCCAGCTAGCCCTGAAGTTAGGGCTCCAATCTTTGGCGAAGGGCTATTCTCTTGATCTCCTGTCAGTGCGTTTTCAACTACAGGAGAAGGACAAAGACTCGGCGCTGAGCTTTTACAAAGCGATTGTTGACAAGTTGCGAAGTGCGAACCTGGCGCGAGATCCAGCAGCACGTGATGTTGCCCTAAGCCTCGCGCGATCGTTTCAGCCGCCGGAGGCTGACGAGCAGGTTTACCGTGATTTGATTGGCATCGTGTTGGAGAGTGCTTTAGCCGCCGGTTGCGCAAACGCGGCTTCCGAATACGACTCCTATTATCTCTGCGGACAGATTGGTCTGATCTTTTCTAAGTTAGAAAAGTACTACTCGCCACGCGCCGCGGGATTGCGGCGGTGGGCGCCGGACGGGCGAAGCGGTGAAGATCGGCGAACTGCAGTGTTTCAACAAGTCTACGAAGTTATTGACAGAGGAACCATCGAGGAGATGCTTGCCCTGGCGCCGAAGTATCCGGAGATGCAAAACCAGATTTACTGGGCGGCTATGTCGAAGGCGGAATACTCGGGCGACGTTGCCAGGGCGCGACAGATCGCTGCCGATTTTCCCGACGAAGAGCAGCGCCGCTCCATGCTCGCGCATATAGACGGCGATCAAAAGTGGAGGTCAATGAGCGACCAGAAGTTGGCTGAAATTCAACAGCTCCTGAGCAGCGTTCGTCGCCCCGAGGAGCAGACAAGACTTCTGCTGGAGGTGGCGAATCAAGTCGGTGGAAACGATCGGAAGGCGGCGTTGGGGTTTCTCAGTCAAGCCGGCCAGATCCTTGATTCCATAAAGTCTGGTAAGACACAAATCGAAGGTCAGATCGCGTTGGCTGTGGTGTATTGTTCGCTGAAGAGTGACCGTGGCTTCGCAATTATGGAATCACTGATTCCTAAACTCAATCAGCTGGTGGCTGCTGCCGCAGCCCTCGATGGGTTTGAGAATAATTACCTCAAGGATGGGGAGTGGACCATGACCAGCGCCGGTAGCATTGGCACGCTCCTAACCGGCCTGGCTCAGAACGCAGGATATTTTTCCAGGCTGGACTTTGATCGCTCGGTAAGTCTGGCTAATCAATTCGAGCGGCCCGAATTGCGTCTTATGGCCGAACTAAAGATCGCGCAAGGTATCCTGACTAACCCACCGATGGGCCGATCAACGGTAAGTATCCATTGATAATCCGGGTACCGGCTACACCTTCATACAATCGCGAAATCAAATTGCTCCTGGTGGACGCGTGGATCGCTGGCGACGTCAACGGCGCCAAGGTAGGCTTCGATCTCTGCCAACACATCGTTTTCCGCGTGCAATGCGCGGGCAACCTCGGGATTAACCCGCAAGGTGGTCTGCTTGGCACGCTTGGCATCCGGTTCTTTCCCCAGACGTCGAGCCTGTTCCAGAATCTCGTAGCAGATTGTCTGCGGAGATTTTATTAGGCCCGCTCCCTGGCAGTAATTGCAGGGCGAGCATAGCGTTCTTTCCAGCGACTGCTTGACCCGTTTGCGCGTCATAATCACCAAACCAAAGTCATTAAACGAAAGAACTTTGGTGGGCGACTTATCGCCCATGAGAGCTTCCTGCAGGGCCTGCATCACTCGCTGGCGGTTGCGGCGCTCTTCCATGTCGATCAAATCGAGTACGATAATGCCGCCGAGGTCTCGCAAACGGATTTGCCTCACGATCTCGTCGACAGCTTCCAGGTTTGTGCGGGTAATCGTATCTTCCAAACGGCTGCCCCCACGACCCACGAACTTTCCCGTATTGACATCGATGGCCACCAGCGCCTCAGTTTGATTAATGACCAGGTAACCACCGGATCTGAGCCATACCCGCGGCTTGATGGCTTTATCGATTTCAGCTTGCACCGCAAAGGCTTCAAGGATCGGCTCGTCCCGAGTGTAGAGTTTCACGCGCTTCACCATTTTTGGCTGTACGCGATTAACGAACTCGACAATGCGCTGGAATTCGTCTTCCGAATCCACCCGAATGGCCGTGAAGTCGTCGGAAAGCTGATCCCGCAAGATGCGTTGCACCAGATCGAGATCCTTGTGCGCGATGGCGGGAGCTTTCGCCTTCTCCGCGTTGCGCCGAATCTCCAACCACGTGCGCACCAGGTAGCGCGCGTCCTCCCGCAGATCCGCTTCGCTGATGCCTATCCCGGCTGTGCGCACGATGAAGCCGCCCGAGGGCACATCTTCTTCCGCGCGAATTACCTGAATTAATTTGCGCAGCCGCGTCCGCTCGCTATCCGATTCGATTTTGCGAGAGACGCCGACGTGCTCCACGGTCGGCATGTAAACCAGAAAACGTCCCGGTAGAGCAATATGTGACGTGATGCGCGCGCCCTTCTTGGCGATTGGCTCTTTGGCGATCTGCACCAGGATTTCCTGACCTTCGCGCAGCAGATCGGTAATTGCGGGCTGCTGGTGATCTCGGCGCGAGCTACGGTGTCCGCCGCGTCCTCTGCTCGGACGATCTTCCCGAGCCGGGCCGCGCGGCGCACGAGAGGCGCTTGATCCGTTCTCCGCAACTTTAGGTTCAGCGGCCTTTGGTTCGGCGGCCTTTGTCTCTGCGGGCTGATCGCTAACCTCGTCGGCGGCTTCGGGCGTTTCGTCTTTTCCATTTGTGCCCTGCTCTTCGCCGGCTGCGGCCGGCCGCTGGGGCTTGCGCCGCCGTCTTCCGCCGCGCCGGGTCGCAAACTCTTCATGTATGCGCCCGCTGGTAATCCCTGCTTCGCCATCGGGATATCCGTCGTCGCGATCACTCAATCCAGCCGGGGTCAACTCGGATTCTCCAGCAGCGATGTCTTTTTCTTTTTTCGCGGCAGGTTTCTTGGTGATACGCGACAAAGCAGAAGCAACTTTCTTTGTCACACCGCCGCGAGATTTTCGTCTGGCCGCAGGCTGAGGTACTTCAGCCGCCAGAGTGGTTTTCGATTCTGAGGTTGGCTCGTCATCACTGACGCGTTCGAAGTTGGATTGTCTAACGCTCTCCTCGATAACTTCGTCTACGAAATCAGAAACGTGCGCTTCGACCATTTGACGGGGGCGGGAACGCTCCGAGACGACGGTCCCGGCACTGAGGTCACTATCATCCACGCGTTGAAACGAGCTATCGGCAGAGCGGCCGGCCGGCAATAACTTTCCGACTTCAGCACTCGAGACGTCATCCATATCAAATTCGACTGCATGAATTTGATCGAAAAGACGCTCCTGAAGCCGCGCGTCTTTGAACATGGCCCCGTTTTCGGCCGCGGCACGCTCATCCTCGTCCACTACGCGCTCGAACGACGAGGCCGCAGTAAGGAAAGGAGTGTCTATTGCTTCGGACTCAGGAAGGCGGGGCAGCACACTCTTCACATCTTTGGATTGGCTCTCTTCGGAAGCGTCTTCGGCGCCGCGACCGCGCCGGCGACCCCGCCGGCCGCGCCGTCGCGTACCCGATTCAGCAGACTCGGTTTCGTCCGCAGCCTGGGCTGGTGTCTGTGCAGGCGACTCCGGCAGAGGTTGAGATTCAGCCTCGATTGCAATCTCGCCTGGTTCGATCTCTCGTAGTGGCTCCGCGCGCTCGTGAGTGGCCTCGATCTGACGTTCTCGTTCGACGCGTGCCAGATGAATCTGTTCGGCAGCATCGCGCGCCGCCGTTTCCGGGTCCACCTTTTTGGATTTATCTACCACGATGCGTTCGAATTCCTCTTCCTCATCAAAGAAATCCGACACGTAAAGGAAGGCGTCGCGGTCGAGCCCGATGTCCACGAAAGCGGACTGCATACCGGGCAGCACGCGCATTACGCGGCCTTTATAGATGTTGCCGACGATGCCTTGATTCTCTTCACCACGCTCGATGTAGAACTCAGTGACGCGTTCGTTTTCGATGATCGCGATTTTCTTTTCACGTCCATTGACGCTAACGATTAATTCTTTTGCCATGTTTGGTTTGTGTCTCCTGGTACGATCGTCTGCCCCACTGTGCTGGCCGGGGCACTAAAGCGCGCGCGTTCCGTAGAAGGGCGCCGGCGCTCCCGGACTGATCAGTCTGCGTTGGGATCGTTCTGTACAGATTGTGAAGTGTTGCCGGCATGCCACCTTGAAGCCCAAAGGCCGGGCGCACGCTGCATGCACGGGTAGCGAAAACAGGAAAGAGATCGCCGTGAGATGTTAAGGTAAAAACGCGAGCGCCAGAGCGCCGCGTGTGCGAAGTGATAGCCCGGCGCACAGCCTTTTGGCTTGCGAGGCGCGGCAATCGCTTCTTATTGTTGATGATTCGTGAGCCGCGCGCAGGATTCATCCGGGACGGACGAATCTCTTGGTTTGCGCAAAGGCAGTAGGACAGGTCCAACTGGAAGCTCCGTAGGGCCGCTCGCTCTTTGCTGGAGCGACCTCGCAGTCAGGGAGCACTCTTACGAAACGACATGCTCTGAAACCTGGTTCTGCGTGTATCAATTCCGCTCCGATCCGGGCTTTTCAAATCGCGCCCTCGAGCTCAATCCGAGGCGGCCCTGGGGATCGTCTGCGTAACTCAGTAAAAGTCAAAACTGGCCGTTCACTTAACGACCGCAAAATTCTTGTCTCGCCTGACGGTGCGCACTGGAAACCTTGTTGCCTGTGCTGAATGTCTACAAACGCTTGGTTGGCATTCGATGCGTCGGGAAGGACGAGCAAAGGGAGTATAGCGGAAAGCCCTTGAAAAGCGAAGTCATATCAGCGGGAAATCCTGCTAATCAGCGCTTTGAACCGCGAATCGTCACGAAGTGAGGCCAGATTGGGATCGTGCTCGAAGCAGGGACGGTTTTCGTTTCCCAGAGACACGGAGCGCTCCAGCCACTCGAATGCCTGGTCGGATTCTTTCTCAAGCGCGTACACCGAGCCAAGGGAATACGCAATGTCCGCATCGACGGCGGCGTTTCGTTTGACCGCGTCGGTAAGTTCGGCGCGCGCGGCTTCATGTTGTCCCAGCGTACTCAGACACATTGCCAGAAAGGGGCGTACGCCGTGCATGTTGGGATGCCGATCCACGACTTGGCGCAGCAGGGTAGTAGCGTTTTCAGTCTCACCGAGGTAGTAAAGCGTCAGGGCGCGAAAAGTCTTGAGCAGGGGATTGTTTGGCTCGATCGCGGTGGCCTGATCCAGCTCGCGCATAGCCTCCTGTGGCTGGCCCTTGAAAATCAGGATCAGCGCCCGGTTGTAGCTGACAACGACATGCGCAGCCGGATCCAGACGCACGAGGCGGTCGTAACTGCGCAAAGCGCGTTCGTATTCGCCGTCGAGACGATGCAAGGTGGCTTTCACGAAGTGCACTACTGCTTCGTTTGGCGCTTCGCGACGCATGCGCGTCACCTCCTCGCGGGCCTTTTGTTTCTCTCCCCGCCAAAGGTAAACGAAAACCATTAACATGCGGGCTTCGATTAGATCGGGATCGAGCGCCAGAGCCTTGTTGAAAGCGGCTTCGGCTCGCTCGTAATCCTCCGCCCCACCCAAACCTTTGTGTACCCGATTTACATAACTGGCGCCGAGGCCGTCGTAGGCGAGGGCAAACTCCGGATCGAGTTCTATGGCGCGTTTGAAATGATTTATTGCCGCGTCACAGTCTTCCGAGGCTACGGTGCGGAAAATGAATCGCGCGAACAAATCGCGGCCGCGGAGATATTCTTCGTAGGCAGCGGCGTTCACCGTTGTTGGCTGGGCCAGGCCGGCTTGTTCGTCGGGACTCAGCTCCAGCCGCAATCCATCAACAATGCGCTGGGCGATTGTGTCCTGTACGGCGATGATGTCCGCCGCCGCTGCGTCTATGCGGTCGCTCCACAAGATGTCGCCGGTCGCTACGTCGAGCAGTTGTGCGGTCACCCGAAACCGTTCGCCGACATGAAAGAACCCGGTAGCCAGAACGGCAGTGACGTTTAGCTCGCGCCCTACGTCGCGCGGATCAACCGGCTGGCCCTGATACTTCGCGATGACGGACGAAGGCCGCACAACCAGCGAACGAATGCGGGCCAACTCGGTGATCACCGCGTCTGCCAGGGAAAACTCGTAGAAGCTTGATGCGGGGTCATTGTTCAGGTTTTTGAAAGGCAGGATGGCAATACTCTTTTTTTCGCGATCGGCAACAGTGGTGAACGGCGTCTCATGAAGAGTGGTTGGAGTACGCTGCGACGTGCCCGGAGTGCTGGTCTGTGATGGCGCCGTCGTTTTCGTCCGCAGCCACCGCATTGCCCGCGACACCGGATTAGCGCCGGCGATATGCCGGGGAGGGGCCGGCATTCCAGTCTCAACGACTTCACCAGGCGTCGATATTTCGCGCAGCACGCCTCGCAGATCATCCTGCAACTCAACGATCTTCTGGTAACGATCGCGCGGCTCCTTAGCCATCGCCCGATCCAGGATCTGCTGCAGTCGGGGCGGTATGGGTTCTTTGCGTGTTTCGCTAACAGGCTTTGCGGCGTCGTGAATCACTGCATGACGGACGTCGACGCTGGATTTGCCGCGAAAGGGCCATGTGCCCGTCAGCATCTCGTAAAGCAGCACGCCGGTGGAAAAAATGTCAGCCCGCGCATCGACGCGATCGCCGCGGGCCTGTTCGGGCGCGGCGTAGGTGGCGGTGCCATAGGGCACACCGACCTCAGTTAGCTCGGTCTGATGAATTTGCTTGGAGGCGGCCTCGTTCTCGTCTAATAACTTTGCCAATCCGAAGTCCAGAATCTTTACCTGGCCGGAGTCGGTGACCATCACGTTGCCGGATTTTATATCGCGGTGAATGATGCCGCGCGCGTGTGCCGCTGCCAGCGCATCGGTAACCTGCGTAGCAATTAAGAGAGCGCTGCGCAGCTCCAGTGGCCGGCCGCCCACCAGCTGGCGGACGTTGCGTCCTTCGACGTATTGCATGGTGATGAAGTGCAGGCCATTGGCCTCGTCCAGGTCGAAGATGGTGCAAATATTAGGATGGTCCAGCGTGGAAGCGAGGCGGGCTTCGCGTTCAAAGCGCTTGAGGTTGGTTTCTTTTACCGTCAGCTCGGCAGGCAGAACTTTGACCACAACGGTGCGGCCCAGCTTGTTGTCGGTGGCTTTATAAACCGCGCCTTGTCCGCCGGCACCGATCTTCTGCGTGATTTTGTAATTGCCGAGAGTTTGCCCGACCATTTGCGTGGGCGTATTTAACTCCTAACCGCCTTAGACTGCAACAGTCACTGCGCTCCAAAAAGATCAGCGGCCAACATTCCGCGGCGGGTTCATGGGGAGCCTTCGTTGAGTAGGTCGATGTACCCGGCCAAAGCCACCGCGCGTCTCTTCACCACTTCTAGACGCTCCGCGATACGCATGGGGATGTACATCGTGCCTTGCAGCGTATCGTAAATACTGTCGATGACTTTGAATTCTGAATCACGATATTTGAGCCAGTCGAGTTGCGCGGTCTTCAAAACCACCTTTTGCGCCGGTTTTAGCTGGCGCATTAGCTGCACGTAGTTCTGGTTGAGCTCGCGGTCCCAGGCGGCATAAGCTTTGTCGGTACAGCGGATTGTGCCGGCCGTCGATCCGTCCTTGTCAGTGCAGGCATCAAGCGCCTTGTCAATCGGATGGGTGCTGGTTTCCTGCGCGAACAAAATCAGGGGTAGTAATAAAAGGACGAGAAAAGAAAGATATAGACGTGTCATGTGAAGCTCTCCTGCTCGGAAGCGAAAACTGCTGGCCGTGGCCAGGCCGCGATGCCCGCGCTACCAAATCAATTCACGAATCGCCGCAGTTGCACGCTGATGGCAAAGCCAATAGCAATAAATGTGGAGAGGACTGAAGACAGTCCCGCACTCATCAGAGGAAGCGGCACGCCTATGACCGGCAACAACCCCAGCGCCATGCCAACGTTGATGAAAATCTGAAAGATAAGTCCGCCTACTATGGCCATGATCACCAGCATCCCGGTCCGGTCCCGGGAGCGGCGGGCGTCGGAAACCAGGCGCAAAAGCAGTATCGCGTAGGCCGCCAGCAGCAGCAGGCCGCCAACGAACCCCGTCGTCTCTGCGGTGACGGCGAAGATGAAATCGGTGTGCGGCTCCGGCAGAAATTTCAGACGGCTCTGCGAATAATCCGACGAGGCGCGCGTGCCTGTTAGTCCACCTTCGCCTACCGTGATGATCGATTGCCAGGTGTGATAACCAAAGCCGCGCTTATCTGCATTTTCCGGATCCAGGATGACATTGATGCGCTCAAGTTTATAGCCGTGCAGGATTCCGGTCCTTACACCAATCATGTAGCTTGCCGGCGCCGCAACTACGGCAAATACCAGGGCTGCAATTACCAACCACATGCGCACCGAAGAGAGGAAGATTACGATTGCCAGCAGCGGCAAATAGGTCAGGCACTGGCCCACATCCGGCTCAAGCATTATGAGTCCGATGGGTAAACCAAGAATGCCGAGGCCGACGATCACTTCCCACCAGGAAAGGGCGCCCTGACGATGCTTGCCGAAATACTTTGCCAGCATCAGGACCACCGGAATCTTTACGAACTCGGAGGGCTGAAACTGGCCCAGCCCCGGCAGCTTGATCCAGCAACGCTGGCCGTTGACTCTCATTCCTATTCCGGGAACAAGTACGACCACCAGCAACAGCAATCCAAAGACATAGAACGCAGGTGCAAATTCCACTAACCGCCGGTAGTCAGTGAAGGCAATTGCCAGCATCGCCACCAGAGCTATGCCGAGACCGATCAACTGCTTTTGCCAGAAGGCTTCGGTTGGCTGTGCGTTATGGATTTCCCATGCGCCAAAGCAGACGATGATCGTAGCCAGCAGAGCCAGCATCCAATCGAAGTCTCTTAAGCTGTGTCGTTCCAGGATAGCGACCATGGCATTGTGAATCGAGAACGGTAAACCGTTAATGGCCTCTAATTTAGTTCAGAGCTCAATCTTCATTCGAACTCATCTAATTCTCATCGCGATTTGATTCGGCGGCGGAGCTTCGGGCCGCGTCTTCTTGTAGTAAACGTCGTAAACAGCACGCACCGAGGGAGCGCCGAAACGGGAACCGAGCCCGGCGTTCTCGATCAATGCGACGCAGGAGATCTCCGGCTTGAAGGCGGGTGCGTACGAGACAAACCACGAATGGTCCTTGTTCGCTCCCACGTCCTTGCCGAGGCTAACTACCTGTGCCGTTCCTGTCTTGCCCGCAATTTCGAAGCCGGCCATCTTTATGCCTGCCGCGGTGCCTGCCTCATTGACCACTGACCACATGCCTTTGACGACGAGATCGTTCTGGTCTTTAGGTATGGAAAGGATTTTTGGCTCAGGATGCTCGAACGCTCTGGCCGGCCGGGCGGGGCGGTAATCGGGAGTACCCGGTTCTCCAACCGCGGCGATCGCTCGGATCTCTTTCATGACATGCGGCACATACATCTTGCCGCCCATACCTATGGCTGAGTGGGCCCGCAACAACGCAATCGGAGTCAGCACGTCTTCACCCTGGCCGAAAGAAGAGTAGACCGTATCGATGTCTTTCCATTCCGGATCGGTGGGATAGAGTTTTGCCTTCAACTCGCGTGATGGAGTCATGCTGATGATTTCATGTGGCAGATCGATGCCGGTGCGTTTGTTGAGATCGAACTCCTCCACCATCTCCTGGATGCCTTCGAGTTTCATCTTTAGGCCGAGACGATAGAAGTAACCGTCGCAGGATTTCATGATCGCGAAATGCACGTCGGGGGTGCCATGGTTGCCACCCATGCAGCGGGTGAACTTGTTGCCGATCGTGATGCCGCCGCCGCAGACCAGGTTTGAATGGTCGATTGTGATCGCGCCCTGCTGTAGCCCGGCTGTGGCCATCAAAGGCTTCCAGGTTGAGCCGGGCGGGTAGCGACCCTGGATGGCGCGATTGAGAAGCGGCTTTTTCGGATCAGCGAGCAATTTGGCATACTCGGCGCGTCCCTCTTTGCTGCCGATCCGTTGCGAAAAGAGATTGGGATCGAAGGTGGGATATGAGGCCATGGTCAGGACCTCGCCATTGTTTGGATCCATGGCGATAATCACACCGCGGCCCTGCGGTGACACCCGTAACTGATCCTCGGCCGTCTCTTGCAAATCGATGTCGATGGTGGTGACCATGTCCTGGCCAGGTTGCGGCTCTATTCTCTCGACTTCTCTTTGAATATGACCACCGCTATCCACGATAACCTTGCGATAGCCGTCCTTGCCGCGAAGGTAGTCGTCGTACGCCTTTTCCAAACCGTCCTGGCCGATTACGTCGCCAGGTTTGTAGCCTTTATTCTTATTTTGCGGCAGCTCCAGTTGTTCCGGACTGACTTCGCCAACGTAGCCGAGCACGTGGGCCAGCATCCCGTTGTCAGGATAACGGCGCTGCGGCTGCTGCTCGATCCGCAGTTCAGGAAACTCAAGCTGGTGAGCATCTACCCACGCGATATCGTCCAGCGTGGCGCCCTCTTTGATCGTAATGGATTCGAATGCCGGTTGAGATTTAATCTGATCAAATCGCTCGCGTAGGATGTCTCCATCAATGACGAGCGCTTCCGATAGCGGCTTGATCAGCTGATTCAGATCTTTTCCCTTGGTGTCTTCGCGCGAGAGAATGACGCTATAGATAGGACGTGAATCGACTAACTGGCGGCCATTACGATCTAAAATTGCTCCTCTGGGCGCCGGAATCGGCAGCAGTCGCACGCGCTGATTTTCAGCGATTTCCGCGTAATGGCGGCCGTTAATAATCTGCAGGACATAGAGCCTGACCGCCAGCACGGCAAGCAGTAACAGCACAACGGCCTGGACCATTCGTAGCCGCATGCGCACGTTTTGTGAGTAGTCCTCAAATTTCATAAAAGCGATTACCCAAATATCAGTTGTTAGTGGTCAGTTGTTGGTTGCTCTTGGTAAAGAACCTTACTTTTCCGCGACGGTAGTGTTCCCGCGACCGTTCATCTTCTCTTTAACAAACTCGGCCCCCGACGAGCTACGCGGCGTCTGCCGGCGAAGTGGCGTCGTTGCTGAGCGCGTTCACTAAAGAATGCTTCGAACACGTAAAGCAATACCGTGCCTACCACAGTCGTAGCAACCAACTCGTACAAAAGTGCCTGCACAAAAGGCACAGCCAGCGACTGGCCCAACAGCCGATGCATGCCGACAAACACCGACGCATCAATCAGAGTAGCAGCCGCCAGCACCGGAATGCGCAGCAGCGTGGTATCGAGCATTACCCGGGCCGCCGCCAGATAAACAATATACGCCGTGAGGGTTTTGGAAAACCCTCCAGCGCCCAACAATCCGCCGCCCAAAGCGTCTGTTGCCAGCCCGGCTGCGGCGCCGATCACCAGAGCCTGCAAGACGTCGCGCTGCAACGCAAAATAGATTACGAGGATAAGGGGCAGGTCTACGTAAGCAAGGGGGGGCCAGACGGCGCGCAACGACGATTGCAAAGCAATTGCGAGGGCCAACACCGCTGCTATTTTCAGTTGATGCATATCAACTACAGTAAGCAGGGGGGAGTGCGCAGTGAACAAATGGCAGTGGGCAGTTGGCAAATGGCCGCAAACACAAGCCTCCGACAATCTCGTTCATATCTTCCTGTCAGCGAGATGTATCGCTGCTGCTCACTGTTTTTTCGCGTTCGGCAATGCCTGATCGGATGCGACACGCTCCGGTGGCCGGTACTGAAGCACAGCGACTTCCTTGAGTCGATCCAAACTGGCGCCGGGCCGGATATGAATCACCTGCGCCAGCGTGGCTGACCCAGGTTTTACTTCCACTACTTCGCCTACGTTGTAGCCGGCAGGGAAAACACCATCCTGACCAGTCGTCGTGACGTAATCACCGGCGGTAACTTTCTCTAAACCAGAAACGTAGCGCATCTCCAGCAAGCCGCTTTCGCCGAGGCCCTTGATTGAGCCCAATGCGCTTGATTGCCCAAGCTGACCGACGATAGCTCCGAGCCCGGACTTTTCATTCGTAATCAGCATCACCTGGGCGCTCCACACGCTGGTGGAAACGACTCGGCCGACGATGCCGCTCGAATTAACCACCGGCATATTGTTCTCGACGCCGGCGGATCTGCCGCGATCGATGGTGATGGTGTCGAACCAGAGGGAAGGATCGCGCGCGATCACGGTTGCCACAATAGTTCCGTAGCTGCTCTTCTCTCTCAGCCCCAGCAGACTTCGCAGCCGCTCGTTTTCCATGGCCTGGGTACGCGAGTCCCGCACTTCTGTCTCCAGCAGGGCCAGTCGGTTCTTCAATTGCTCGTTTTCGCTGGCGGCGCTGCGCAAGCTGCCAATGCGCTGGAAGAAGCCGACACCGGCGCCACCTGCCCCGGAGGTTGCGCGCTGTACGGGATAAGCAATCGCCTGGGCCCACACGCGAATCATTCTCTGCTTGGTTGAATCTTCACGCGCGTCATAAGACATCAAAGCGAAATTGGCAAACAACAGTCCCGCCAGCCACCATGGGGCCCGTTGGCGAATCTCTTTTTGAGTGCGAATCGTGGCCATTACATGCCCATTGCCGATTCCCGCTTGCCAAAGTTTTAAGAGACTTTTCCGGGGATATTGCTGAACCGATCGTGTGCAGTCGAAAATCGGCGATATTACTAGGTTCCGCTGGTCAGGCTGTTGTCCCACTTGACCCGCTTCAGCAGGTTGAAGTCGGAAAGCATTTTGCCTGTTCCCAGCACTACCGACGCCAGGGGATCGTCTGCGAGCGATACAGGCAAGCCCGTTTCGATCGAGAGGCGACGATCCAGGTTCTTCAAGAGCGCGCCGCCACCCGTCAATACAATGCCGCGCTCGACAATGTCAGCCGAGAGCTCCGGTGGCGTGCGCTCCAGCGCAATGCGCACCGCGTTGATTATCGTCGAGACCGAATCCGCAAGCGCTTCGCGCACCTCTTCGTCGGTCATGGTAATTGTTTTCGGTATACCTTCAATGAGGTTACGACCGCGAACTTCGAACGACAGCGGTTCATCCAACGGAAACGCCGAGCCAAGCTCTATCTTGATCGCCTCCGCGGTACGTTCACCGATCAACAGGTTGTACTTACGTTTGATGTATTGAGTGATCGCTTCATCCATTTCGTTTCCGGCAACGCGCACGGAACGAGAATAGACGATACCGCTCAAGCTGATAACAGCGATGTCGGTGGTGCCCCCGCCGATGTCTACCACCATGTTGCCGTGCGGCTCAGTGATGGGAAGTCCGGCGCCGATAGCCGCGGCCATCGCTTCCTCCACGAGATAAACTTCCGAAGCTTTGGCGCGATAGGCTGAGTCCTCAACAGCGCGACGCTCGACCTGAGTTATTTCAGAAGGAATTCCGATGACGACGCGCGGGCTTACCCACGTCTTGCCGTTGTGTGCTTTGCGTATAAAGTGCTGGAGCATCTTTTCGGTCACTTCAAAGTTGGCGATAACGCCGTCTTTCATGGGCCGAATAGCAACAATGTTACCGGGCGTGCGCCCCAGCATTTCCTTGGCGTCGCGGCCCACGGCCTCTACGGCGTTGGTAACCTTGTTGATTGCTACGATCGAAGGTTCAGAGACGACGATGCCGCGGCCCTTGGCGTATACCAATGTGTTGGCGGTGCCGAGGTCGATCGCGAGATCGCTGGAGAAGAGACTGAAAATGGATTTGAAAGGCATCAGGATTTTCCCGCACTAAGTAGAATGAGGCGCCCGAAGAGGAGCGGTTACTGCACGCCTATTGACCGAGGTCTGAGGCGATCTTTTGCAGCGAAGCACTTCAGCGGGACCGCCGCTTTGGTGTTGCCAACTCACGCGAGCAAGCGCCAACTAACTAAGATACACTGATTGTTTGTGGGGCGCTATCAGGAAATTGACTTTTTGTCTTCAATGCGAAGAATTTGTGGCGGAATGTCCGACGCGTCTTTGCGAGCAGTACGCGGAACCTCAGTACTGAAGCGAACGCAGTTCTTGTTCGCGGCTTTCGCTTCATACATCGCTGAATCGGCGGAAGCGATTAATTGTTGTGGTGAAGAAGCGTGTTGAGGGAATATCGCCACCCCGAAGCTGGCTGTCAGCAGAAGCCGAAGTCGCCGGCCTCCAGTGAAGGCGTGGCGGGCAATCGTTTCTCGAATCCTCTCCGCAACCAGCGCCGCCTGGTCCAGTCCCGTCTCCGGCAGAATGACGACAAACTCGTCGCCACCGTAGCGGGCCACAGAATCGGTGTCGCGCACGGAGGAGAGAATTACAGCGGCCATTTCCATCAGCACGTGCGACCCGACCAGGTGCCCGTGCCCATCGTTGATATGCTTGAAATCATCCAAATCGAAAAACAACGCCGCCACACTCGAGCCATACCTTCTGGCACGCCTGATCTCGTTCAGGAGATACTGACGCAAATATCGGGCATTGTGCAGCTTCGTGAGATCGTCGGTTTGCGATAACCGCTCAGCCTCAGCGATGCGCGCGGAGTTCGCCAGCGCCGACCCGATCGGAACAGCCAATCCCTCAAGTAACATTGCTTCGGACTTCTTGAAAGAGCGCGCTCCCTTATCTTCCCGGATCGCTTCGAGCACGCCGATAACTCTTTCACCGCTAATCAAAGGAAGCGCCACTACACGCCGGCCGGCTTCAGTTTTTCTGATAGTCGCCAATTGCGTGGCCGCTTCTTTTGCACTCTTCGATTCTGATCCGGGAGGAAGGATCAAGTCATTCAGTACAGCCTGCCTCCAGTCATCGTCGGAAATCGTGGGCCGGTTCCCGGTCTGATCTCGCACTGCAAGAGGCTCGATGGTCACTGAATCGGCGGTGCTTGATTCGGAAAGCAAATAGATGACCCACCGATCAGCCTTTACAAGATTCGATAGTCCCAGGAGGACTGCGTATGCCGCAGACCGCTGGTCATTCGCAAAATGGAGCAGCGACACCAACTCGAATGCTGCGCGCAAATGCGCCGATGTCAGGGACGCCGGCAGAGAAAAAGAAATGGCCTCGGGAAGGTTGACGGACTGAGGCAGTCGCAGTTCGCCGGTGGTGCCGCGCTCTTCAATTTGTCGCAGCAGGGCGGGCAATTGCGCCGCCTTGTCCGCGATAGCGCGAAAGCCGAGCCGTTGTAGAGCTGAGCCGTCAAAGACGCGAAGGTGCAGAGCGCTCCCGCCCCGAACAGGATGGCGGCAAGCAATTGCGGGGACACCTGGCCAGGTCGAGGTCGCGTGCTCAATTGCAGCATGGAGATCTGTTACGTCGGCGCCGGGGAAAACCTCGTAAAGAACGGCCAATGGCTGAGGAGTGGCAGGATCGCTGTCAGCTTCACGCTGAGGCTGCCGTGTGATGGCGGCTTCGAGTTCCGCTTCACGCAGTCCTTCGACCAGCACGGACACGCCGGCATCCTGCAGGACCTCAATGAGTTCCAGCGCGGGCGCTTCATGCGCGTCGGTCAGCAGGATTACATGTCCAGTCATGGAAATCGCTCGGCTTAACCCCTTCGTCCGGCTGCGGGTGCGATCGCCAGGCGATATTGGCTGCTGTTGCCCTGCGGGTCTTGCGCTTCGACAGTCAGGCTGCGGGCCCCGGACGGCGCGGTAATCTGGAGCTGGAACGATCCGTCGCTGGTAGCGACGGTTTCACGTCCAGCAACGCGTAAGGTTGTTCCAGGCTGGGACGAGCCACGCACGAGATAGATGTCGCCACCAATGTATTCCGAAGAGAGGTTCGAGACGGAAACCGGTGAACCAGTACCGCGGGGCGCGACGATAAACTTTAGCGGCTCGCTCCAATCGCTGGCCTGGCCCGACGGCGCAGTAGCGCGAATGCGCCAGAAGTAAACGCCGGGCCGCAGGTCGCTGGCGGCGAACTCTGTCGCCGCAAGCTGATCGCGTTCAATCACGCGGCCCTCGGGAACGAAGAAGGGAGAGGTGGCAACCTCGACCCGGTAGTACGCTGCGGTACCCGATTGGGGTCGCTGCCAACGCAGCGCGATTGTTGCCGTGCCGCCGGCGGACGCCATCACTTTTTCCAGGTCGCGAGGTTCGGTAGGGTTGGGCACGTCGAGCAGGCGTTGGGGTTTTGAAATTGTGCCTGCGGTATTCACGAAAACGTATTCGCCGGCTTTCAAATCAGTGCGCTCACCGCTGCGGTTAGTGCTCTGTACTGCGCCTTGATTAACGCGAATCTCTTCGCCTTCTGAGCTGACGCCAAAACTGGCGTTTGTTTGATCGCCAATCTTATTTTTTGTTTTGGGGGTCTCAACAACATTATTGCCGCCGTCTGGTTGCTGCTCAGTGCGAACATACATCTGGCCGCTATCGACGACGACATGCACGTTGGTAGGCTTGCCGTCTTCGGCGCCGCTATTGTCGCGGACAATGATCGTGCTATTGGGCCGCACCACCACGGTCGAGCCGTCGGCCATGCCGATGCGCGCGCGCCCGTCAGCCTGCGTCTGCACCGTGTCGCCGGGGAAGAGTTGGGTGTTGCTGGTAGCGGAAATCACTTCGCGCGTGGTGGCACGCAGGACGCGGACATCCCCTTCGAAAGAGATAAACCGGGCCCCGGTCAGATTCGCTACGGCGCCGACTTTTTTGAGCGGATTGCCGTATTTCCACACGTATACGGCAGCGCCCGCCGCCACGACACAAAGTGCGAGCACTAAGATCATGACGTAGACGAACCGCTTCTGAATCACCCACCAATCAAGGGGGTAGCGAGGGGATCTGGTAACCATTTGGTGGAAATTACTTTACGAGACGACTGAGTGACTTAAAGAGTCTTCGAGTCTTTCAAAAGGTGAGTCTTACCAGGCAAGGGCGACTACTGCCACAAAGAATCTAACACAGCGGAGAACGATGGTTCAAGAATAAGCTGTTCTTTCTTTAACGGTCGTTGGAAAAGGGGCTAAATTAGCGGAACGGGAAGCAAACAACGGGGTTTGAGACCCCTCCGTGGCCAGCAACTCGCGCGAACCAATGCTTCATCTCAACAGAGTGGCAGTCCCCGATTTCGGAAATCCAACGTCCTTGCGGTTTCAGTAAGGGATCTTAAAGGAGCAATAGTCTGAAACCTGGCCGCGGGTTCAGCGTGTACTCTGTGGGCCTCAGCTTGGCTGGCGGCTGACGAGCAAATACGCATGTTATACTCGACGTTCTATTTCGCTGTTGTTTCCCTGGATCAATGAAATAAGTAACCGGTGCTTGTACGCTTTGCGACCATTCGAAGGCGAAAGTCAGGGAGCCTGCAAGCGCGTTGATTTATGGCTGAGTTTATCTGTCGATTAGGAACTCCCGCGGGCGAGGTGATCACGCGCACGGTGGAGGCGGTGGGTATTACCGAAGCGCGGGCCCGACTGGAGCGCGAAGGCTTCAGGGTCTTCAATGTTGCGCCGCCTAAAGCTATCGGTGTTGCCGCTTTCACGCGCATGGGACGCGCTGGCGGGCAAGCCCGCGTCAAAGCCAACGACTTCCTCTTATTCAATCAACAACTCGCGGCCCTTATTCGCGCTGGTATTCCGATACTGCAGGCGATTTCGATGCTGAGTAAGCGAGCGACTTCGCCGCGAGTCCGCGCAGTGCTGGGCGATGTCGAAGACGCAATTCGCGGCGGCTCCGCGCTATCGGCGGCATTTGCGGCGCAGGGCTCGATCTTTCCGCGCATCTATACCGCTTCGATACTGGCGGGTGAGCGCTCGGGCGCGCTCGACGAAGTACTGACGCGCTACGTTACGTACATGCGTCGCAACGTCGGACTGCGTCGGCGGATTCGCGGGGCACTGGCCTACCCCACGTTTCTCCTGCTGGCCTCCGCGGCCATGGTGACGTTCCTGACAGTTTACGTGGTGCCGCGCATGTCGGACTTGTTTACCGGGTTTGGTAATGACCTGCCGACCGTAACAAAGCTGGTAGTGGGGCTCTCGGGTTGGCTTTCTTCGAATGTGTTTTGGTTTGCGCCGCTTGTAATCATCACCGTCGTCGCGACTTTCTTTTGGTCACGCACACCGCCCGGAAGGCTGGCGGTCGATCGCTGGATGCTGAAGGTACCCCTGGCGGGAAAACTTCTGGTGCAACTGTCGGTGGCCCAGGCGGCGCGTTCGCTCGCGACTTTGCTGGCTGGTGGCATCACTCTGGTCGAGTCCTGGGAGATTGCGGCCGAGTCAGTAACAAACCTTGAGTTGCGCCGGCGCAGTTCAGCCATCCTGCCGATGATTCGTGAAGGCCAGTCCTTTACAGAAAGTCTGGAGTCGGCCGGGTGGGTGCCCGACCTGGCAGTTGATATGATAGGCATTGGCGAACGGTCCGGCAGCTTGCGGGAGATGCTGGATGAAGTGGCGATCTTTTATGACGCGGAAGCAGAGGTAAAGCTGGAGCAGTTGACGACCACGCTGGAGCCTGCGATCCTAGTCGTGATGGGAGGAGTCGTAATTACTGTGTTACTTGCGATATACCTCCCCATCATTCAGTCGATTTCCGGAGGGCCCATGATGGGACGCTAGGAAACCGAAAACGGTCAAAAGATTGCCCTCCCCAACTATTCTCGCTCCTGCAAACGGTTCGCATTTCAAAGACTATGCTGTTCAAAATAAGAGATGAAGCAACTGACTGAAGAACCAGAATCGATTTCCGCGCCGAACGATGTAGTGGCGAATCTCCCTGGCGAAGATGCTTTTTCGTTCCCGGAGAATAATGAGCCACCCGAAGTGACTGCGGCGAAGAAGTTGGCCCAACGCTATCGCCTGCCGTACGTTGATTTGCTACCTGTTAACGGAGACTCGCCGATCGACTATTCCTTGCTGGGTGAGTTACCCATCGACTTGATGTTGCGTCATCAGTTCGTGCCGCTACGGCGTGACGGCAAACGGCTACACATCGCGATGGCGGATCCGACGGACCTGGAAAAGCTGGATGAGTTGGCGCATGCATTGCGCGCGCGTCTGGTAGCGCATATCGCCACTGCGGGCGCTATTGACGTGGTGCTGCACAAAGGAGACGCAACCCAGCGAGTGTTGCAGGAAGCAACGTCCGGGTTTCGCATCTCTCTGGTACGCGAAACGGAGCAGGGCGAAGAAGTGCTCGACCTGGATCGGCTGGCGGCAGCAGACTCCGAGATGTCCCCGATCATCAAGCTGGTCGATACGATTATTTTCAACGCGATGGAGTCGCGCGCATCAGACATCCACATCGAGACCCGCGACACAGAAGTGCAGGTCAAATTCCGCATTGACGGCGCGCTGTATGCGAAAGTTGATCCCATTGACCTGGCTTATCACCAAAGACTTATTTCGCGCATCAAGGTGATGTCCGAACTCGACATTGCTGAGCGGCGCGTGCCGCAGGACGGGCGTTTTCGCGTGCGCTACAAAGGACGCAACGTTGATTTCCGCGTTTCGATAATGCCCACCGTTCACGGCGAAGATGCGGTCATTCGTATTCTTGACAAGGAACAGATCAATGAGGCTTTCAAGGAGTTGCGCCTCGACGTAGTCGGGTTCAACGATGAAGACCTGCGAAAGTTTCGGCGCTACATCGCCGAACCGTACGGCATGGTCCTGGTAACCGGGCCTACCGGTTCCGGCAAAACCACTACTTTATATGCAGCGCTGAATGAGATTCGGAACGAAGAAGATAAGATTCTCACAATCGAAGATCCGGTCGAGTATCAGTTGCACGGCATCACGCAGATTCCGGTGAACGAGAAAAAGGGATTGACGTTCGCGCGCGGCCTGCGCTCCATCCTGCGTCACGATCCAGACAAGATAATGGTCGGCGAAATCCGCGATACCGAAACAGCGCAGATTGCCATTCAATCGGCGCTGACAGGCCATCTGGTTTTCACAACGGTCCACGCCAACAATGTGATCGACGTGATTGGCCGGTTCTTGAATATGGGGGTTGAACCTTACAACTTCGTTTCAAGTTTGAACTGCGTATTGGCCCAGCGGTTGATTCGGATGCTTTGTCCCGTTTGTAAGCGAGCTTATCGTCCTACCGACACGGAAGTGCTGGAATCGGGCCTGCGTCCGGAGGAACAGAAGGGGCGCGTCTTTTACATGCATGTGGGTTGCGATGCCTGCAATCACACCGGCTATCGTGGGCGTACCGCGATTCACGAACTGTTGGACCTCAGCGACAACATCCGCGAGATGATCGTGGAGCGCCGGCCCGGTTCAGAAGTTCGCCGCGCAGCGGCTGCAGAGGGCCTTACCAGCCTGCGCGAGTCGGCCCTGAAAAAAGTCTTCAGCGGCGTCTCGACTCTGCACGAAATCAATCGCGTAACATTTGTTGAGGAACTTAGCTTAACGAGGTAAGCGGCGGCAGTAGACACTGACTGCCCCCCCCGTTAAGCTTCGAATTCGCTCAAATCTCCTCCACATTCACGCACAAGAGCCAGGCTGACATTTTCCGACATACCTTGGTGTGTGGCTTTGCCGGAACTGTTCCGCTAGAATTGCGTGTAACCAGACGGGTTCGAGATTCCTGCTCTCGAGGGCAGGCTTTGACGAAGATTCATCTTAGGGAGTTCGCTATGAGATCAAGAAACAGTTTCCGCGCGATACTTTCGCTGCTGGTAGTGGCGTGCATTCTTTCAGCGCCAGTGATGGCGTTTGGTAAAAAAGGGAGCAGCCATTACAAAAAGGGATTGGAATACGAGAAGGCGCAGCAGTGGGAAAAGGCAGCGCAGGAGTTCACACTCGCGGTCGCAGCCGATCCTTCCAGTGTGGAGTTTCAACTTCATTACCGGCGCGCTGTGTTTAATGCGTCGCAGAGCTTCATGCAGCAGGGACGCGCACTTGCCGAGCAGCGAGACTACCTTGGAGGATACAACGCTTTTCGCCAGGCCTTTGCCTACGATCCGGTCAATCAGCTGGCCGTATCCGAAATGGAACGCATGCTGCGTTTGCAGAACGTAAAGGAGGGCCACGCCGCAACTTCCAATGGTGATGGCAAGTCGAATCCCGCGCCGGAGGACGAGGCTGGCGGAACCCCGGCTTCCGGATCAAATACGCGATCCGGGGCGCAGGAAGCAATTCCCCCGTCCACCCGCACTGAAGTATTGCGGTCCGTCATCTTTAGCGGCGACCTAAAAGCCTTCATTCGCACTCTGGCCGACCAGCTTAATCTCAACGTCATTTTTGATCGGCAATCGTTCGCCCAGTCGAAATCGATTGATATCAATCTGCGTGATGTAACTACTGCTCAGGCGCTCGACTATATTTTTCTACAGGAAGGGCTGTTTTTTCAAAAGTTGAGCCGGCGCACCATCCTGGTTGCCGAGCAAACCAGGAGGCCCCAGTACCAGCAATTAGTGTTGCGGACCTTCTATCTCGCGAACATGAAGCCAACCGACGCGAAGTCGTTCATCTCTCTTGCTATTCCCGCCTCGGTGGGCCGGCCGCAATCAATCGTTGTTTCGGATGATGCGACAAACAGTCTGACTGTTCGTGACACAGCAGAGAACGTCAGGCTCATCGGCGAGTTGCTCGCAAGCATTGATAAGGACCGCGCCGAAGTAGTGATGGACGTAAACATCTATGAAGTTTCCCGTAGTGATTTCCTGCAATTGGGCAATCAAATCGGAGACGTAGGTGGCTTCAACATCGGCGGCTCGCCCGGTCTGAGCTTTCTCACCAGCAATGGCACGCTCAACAGAAACAATACCGGCGTTAATCTGAGTGGCATTGTGGGCAACACGCCGACTGCGCTGGCCGCCGCGCTGATTCTTCCCGGCTCCACGCTGACGGCATTCCAGGGCAAAAGCAATACAAAACTGATCGCTTCCACGCAGGTGCACGCGTTCACCGGCGAGGAATCCACGGCACGCATCGGCCAGCGCGTTCCGGTGCAAACGGCGCAGGCCTATCCTTTCGGAGTGCAAACGGGAACGCCAGCCACAACGGGCGGGTTTCCCAGTGGCGGCTTTCCGGTAATCAACTACGAACCTACGGGACTGACCCTCAGATTCACACCCCAGGTCTTTCCCAATCTTGACGTGCAGGTGAAGATGTCTATTGAGTCCAAGGACGTTCTGGGCGCCAGTACACTGACGCCGACGTTTACTGAACGCACCATTACAGGCACAGCCCGGGTACAGAATAATCGGACCATGCTTTTAGCCAGCGTGGCCCAGGACGTTCAGGCAACTGGGCGAAAAGGTCTGCCATTGCTTGGGCTTATCCCCGTGCTTGGCCGTTTGTTTACTTCCCCGACGCGCGACGATCGTCAGGTGGACATCGTTATTGCTGTAACGCCGCGAGTCTTGCGGGCGCCCGCGGTGACCCCGCGCGACGAAGAGATGCGTCCCAGCGGAACTTTGCAGTCCCCCACAACCGGCTCCCTGGAAGCGATGCTGCGTGAAGCTGAGACTGAAGATCAGCTGGCGGCAATCGCAGCCGCCCGCTCCGCCGCGCGAAATATTCCCAGGAATGTTGTCGTTCAGGTGGCTGATGCTGATGCCGAACCGCCAGCTTACGTACCCGCGCCTAAAGCCCTGGTGGCCACTACCGCAGTTGCGACTCCTGGTCCGGAAAGCGCCGGAGCCAGGGTGACGTCCGTTCCAGTCGCGGTTCCTGCCGAAAAGAAAGAGGTCGCAGCGACTGCGCCCGCGCCGATCAACGTTTCTCTCGAGGGACCATCATACGTTCAGCGACCCGCTGATTTGCCCGCCGCTTTGAAGACTTTGACCAGCCAAACCACGGCAGTTTCATCACCCGTTCCAACCGCGAGGCAAAATCCATCCCTGGTTCCGATGGCGCAGAATCTCGCTTCGGTAAATCAAACGGGAGAGGCAGCAGACACGGTGGTAGCGACAGGCATGGCCGAGCTTAACCTTGCGCTCGGGAAGGAAGAGATGGGCGTCGGTGAAAAGCGAAGTTTGTCTATCGAGCTGAAGTCCGATGCGCCGCTTGGTCTGGCAGTGATCATGCTTCGATTCGACCCGAACGTGATCAAGATAAACAACGTTTCGCCCGGCTCGATGTTTGCGGGAGCTAAAACCCCACCGGTAATCATCCGATCGGTAGATGACAAGGGAATGCTTCTGGTGTCGATTGCCCCCGGGGCCGGCTCGCAGGGCCTGTCTGGGCAAGGCGCGCTGTTGCAACTTGACGTGGAAGCTCTGTGTGCAGGGGACAGCGCGTTTACGCTCGACCCGGGGAATGTTCACCTCGTTGCTGCCGACGGCCGGAGCCTGATGTTGCAAATGGGCCAGAGCCATCTGACGGTGAAACAGTAACGAGAAGCATGCGGACAGGGAGACTGGGAGATGGGGAGACAGGGAGACAGGGGAACGCGGCGGCGGGCAATGGAGAATCTTTTCTCCCCGTCTCCCCGTCTCCTTGTCTCTTCGTCTCGTCCCCCCTCCCACGGTTTCACCCTGCTGGAATTAGTGATCACAATCACCGTGCTCACGATCCTCACCCTGGGCGTGATTCCCATGATGAAGGTCTCGGTAAAGCGCCAGAAGGAGCAGCAACTGCGAGAGACTCTGCGTGAGATACGCACCGCGATCGATCAGTTTCACCGCGAGGCCATAGCCGGTGCTCAGGCCGGAGCACAGGCACAAGCACAACAGCAACAGCAGCAACAACAACAGCGACCGCAGCAACAGCCGCCCCAGCTCGATCCGCGAATACGTGTTTACGTCAGCGACCAGACAATCTTCACGGTTGATAATCCGGATCGTTACCCTCCCGACCTCGACACGCTGGTTAAGGGCGTAGATGTCCTGCCGTTCGCGACCGGTTCAATGGGTGGGCGGGGTAATCTGAATGTTAATGCCACGGAGGTCGGCAGAGAGCAGGCAACAGCGAAGAAAAAGGTTTACCTGCGCTTGATTCCAATCGATCCCATGACGGGGACATCCGAGTGGGATCTGCGCTCCTGCTACGATGCGCCAGACTCAAGTTCATGGGGCGGCGAGAACGTCTTTGACGTGCATTCGAAGTCGAAGGAGACGGCTCTGAACGGAGAGAAGTATAGTGACTGGTAAAACGATTTCGGATTTCGGATTTCGGGTTTCGGATTCAAAAAGAGCTGATTTGCGTTTCAATCCGCAATCCGCAATCAGCAATTCGAAATCGACGGGCTTCACCCTGCTGGAGCTGATGATTGTGATTTCAATCATAATCATTCTGGCCGCAGTTGCCTTGCCGCAGTATCAGAAGACCGTCGTCCACGCGCGCGAGACGGTGTTGCATGATGATCTGTTCCAGATGAGAAAAATGATTGACCAGTACGCTGCCGATAAGGGCAAGCTGCCACAGCAGCTTGATGATCTGATCACTGGCAACTACATGCGCGAGATTCCGGAAGACCCGATCACCCGGGAGAAAGCCTGGGACACAGTGGCCGGCGCCGACCCGAGCTCAGTCGAGGGCGGAGACGGCATCGTCGATGTTCATAGCAAATCCACTGACACGGGCACAGACGGACGGCCATATAGCGAATGGTAGCCGTTATCTTTGTACTTTGA
>JBDUCF010000073.1:0-10111 GCA_040003545.1 Pyrinomonadaceae bacterium
GGACTGGCGTCGCGGCGCCACTCTGCACGGCGCGAAGAATGTTCGCTTCGCGTTCGAGCCGGTGGGAAATGTACTCATCAATCTTGGGGTAGGGGTTCGCTATGGCCGGCCCATGTCCCCCGAACAACACTGAAAGGTTTGGCAGCGCCCGCATCCGCTGCAGGGAATTCAGGTAATCGCGCATGTTGCCTTCCGGCGGATCGATGAGCACTGACCCGAGGCCAACTATATTGTCTCCGCTGATAAGTGTGCCGGTGCGTTCCTCATAGAAGCACAGGTGCCCGCGCGCGTGTCCGGGCGTGTGCATAGCGCGCAAATGAATTGACGGCTCGCCCCTAAGCTCAATCACTTCCCCGTCTTCAATTAAGCGATCTACCCGAACCTGGTCGCCAAGAGCTTCCGCTGTGTATTGATGCGCGGCCACGTTTACCCGACCCTCGATATGACTCTTCATTGCGTTCACACCGCCTACGTGGTCGGGATGCAGGTGCGTCAGGATTATTTCACCGAGCGTGCGCCCCCCGGCGATCAAATCATCCAGGCAGGCCGCCAGCGCTTGCTGCTCGTCTTGATAGGGCGAAGCAGGATCGATGACAAGGATCTCGCGCGAGGTGTAAATGAGATAACAGTTCGTATGTGTCGCCGGTGGTTTTGTCGGCGTGCGCACCGGAAAGCATATGTAGTGGGGGCGAAACTCGATGCGGCGCACGGGCTGGCGACGGGCCTGGGGAATTGAAAGTAATCGTTCAACCAGGTCGGGATCAATACCGCCGGCCAGCGTCTTCAGTGCGTGCAGAGTAGGAGGCACGGCCAGAATCTCCGAGCGTTCCCAGCGTGCATGAGCGTCCCGCGCGGCAATCCATTCGCCGGATTCAAGCTCAGCATCTCCGCTGACGTTCGGTTCCTGTTTTGGCGGACAATTGGCGAGAAAGAACCAGGTATCAAACCGCTTTGCGCTAAAAGGCGGCGTTACCCAGCGCCCGGCAAAAGTGAAATCGCGCGCGTCCAGCTCGAGGCCATAATGGATCAAGAGCGCCGGCCAGGACATTCGACCGAATTCCAGGTCATCAAGCAGCGACGCGCGCTGACCCTTCGTCAAAGTATCAGCGCCGCGAGCGAGTAACACGCCAGCTTCTTCAAACAGTTCGCGTGCCGCACAACTGATCGCGGCTGCCGTTTCCGCATCGGTGCCGTTAGCTACCCGGACTTCCAAATCAGGCGGGTCCTGCTTTCCACCTGGGAAGGCATAAAAGCCGCCAAGGAATGCGAGCTTCTGGCTGCGACGCACCCAGAAGATTTCCGGATTTGTTGGATCGGTTTGGTGACGAAGAAGGATTACCGCCGCCGCGTCTTGGGGTGGTTGAGTGATGATCGAGTTCCCCGGACTTAAACGCAAAGGACGCAAAGGTTTTCGCAGAGGAACGCAAAGGAGATTCACAGATTAGGCCAATGTTTTCCTCTGCGTCCTTTGCGTGAACCTCCGCGCCCTCTGCGTTTCAATGCCTGTTAACTAGATCATAGCCTGGGAGTCCGCGAAATCACGACCAGCGAAATCGCTCCCCATCGCCGCTGCTCCACGGATCGCCCCGCATGTGATAGCCGCCCTCTTCCCAGTAACCAGGCTGGTCGCTCTCGAGAAAGCGCACGCCTTTGACCCACTTCGCGGACTTCCAGGCATAAAGCTGCGGCACGATCAGGCGCACCGGGCCGCCATGCTCCGCTGGGATGGGTGCGCCGTCATGTGACCAAGCGAATAATGAATCTTCGTTGAGAAAGAACTCGATCGGAATGTTCGTGGACCAGCCGTTGTCGTAACCAAAGGCAAGCACAAACTTCGCCTCCGGTTTGACGCCGGCGATCTTTGCCACGTCGCGGGTGGGCACGCCGCTCCAAACGTTATCCAGTCGCGACCAACGCGTGACGCAATGAAAGTCCGCATAAACTTTCACTGCCGGCAGTTGCATGAATTCATCCAGAGACCATTTCTGCGGATGCTCCACCAGGCCATCAACTCCAAATTCCCAGGTTGCCAGATCGACTTCCGGAGTACCGTGCGCGTCCAGCACCGGCCACTTCTTCGTGCGCGTCTGACCGGGTGGAATGCGATTCGGCAGACGCGTGTTCGGACTGATGATTACTTCCGGGTCATCGAACTCTTCAGGCTTTCGTGGATCGCCGGATTGATATTTGGGGTCGTTGAACAGGCCGTTTAGAAAACTCATTGCTTTCGAAAGGGAAATGCTCCTCCTGCTAGGGAGCTGGTTCGGCGAACAAATCCTTCATTAACTTTTCCAGATCCAGCTTCCTTGATCCGGGAAATAGAGCTCGACCGCCGGTTTCGTTTGTAATCTTCTTGAGCAAGTCTACGGCTTTGCCTTTCTTGCTCTTGTTAATGAATCCATTCGAAGAATCCAACTCGCTGACGAGACCGATAGCAAAAACTTTGACGCCCGTTTTCTTTAATTCCTTTATCAAATCGTCCGCTTTCACGTGGTTTACTCGATCTTCACCGTCCGTGATTAGGATAATAGCTGCACTTGCAAAAGCATCTTTCTCAGACAAGACCTTCGCGTTAAGCTCCTTAGCAATTGAGTCGATTGCGTCCAGAAGAGCTGTTTGGCCGCCGAGAACATAGAGGTCGTCAATATCGCCCTCCAGAACCGCCGGATCCTGACTCCATTCACTCCCGGAAACCGTCAGGGGATCCTTCATGTTCCCGTGATTCGTGAACTTGAATATAGAGACGGGACCTTTCTGATAGACGTGAGCTACCACGCCTTTTCCCAGTGTGTTCACCATGTCGAACTGCGACCTTAGTGAGCCTGTATTATCCAGGAGAATCCCGTAGGCGACCTTTTTCTCGTTCTGGGCGAACACTACGCCAGACGAAAGAAAGATCAACAAAAGAACCAAAAAATGAAAGCCGCATTTTCTTAACATGATGCTCAATTGTCGCTGGCGGTGTTTAGAGTACCGACTTTGGTCGGGCCTTTAATGTCGGAAAAGACCCAACTAAAGTTGGTACTCTGAACTTATCTACTGCTCGCGGTTCGGCGCGTTCTTCTTCGCCAGGTCCATCAACTCTTCCGGCATCCACTTGCCGACGCTCTTCGAAGTTGCTTCCTCGATACCCGCGGAGCGATCGTGCCATTTGTCTCGAGTGCCTTCCGGCCCGCGTTCGCGTTCGTAGTTTTCGGTTTGTTCCAGCGAGAGCACAATGCCGCTGGCGATGTCGTTCCAGTCCTGCTGTTGAATGCCGCGCAGCACCACGGGCAATCCGGCGGTCCAATCTTCCTCCGGCGCGCGCGCGTCCTGCTCAGGAATAGTCAGATTATAAACCGGGGGAAAGGGTCCGCCGGAAAACTCCCGAGCCAGTTGCGCGTGAATCTCTTTATAAGAGACCTCGGGATTCTCGCGCCGCATGGCTTGCGCGCGCCGAAAGAGGTCGGCTACCGTGGGCGCCTGTGCTGTAACAGTCACAATCAATCTCCTTTGTCGCTCGCGTTGACGATGGATAACTTACACGCGTCGTGCATTAAGCACAACGTCGGTCCAACGGCTTTGTTTCGAAGCGGGCTACCGCCCGCTTGGTCGGGCATTAGCCCGACTCTAAACACAGGGCTCGAGCATTTGCGGCAAACTAAAGTTTGTCGCGCGGTGAACCCAACGGCTCCTTATTGCGTCTAAGGCACTACCATCCAGTTTCCCCACGCGCACGTCTCTCGCGTAACTTTGAGTTCTTGGACATTCAAATACTGACTGCCGCAGACTGAGCCGACACGTTGTCAGCCCAGCCGAAGGAGCCCACTGTCATGACTCTCCCGAAGCGTTTCATTTCGCTGCTGCTGGTTTACTGCTTTGTCATTACCGCCTCCCCATATTCTCGCCCGGCGATCTCGTCTAGCAAGACAGCCAAAACAGGCAATGTCGCTGAAACAAATACCCAGCGCCAATCGCCAGAGCATCAATCGTTAGCGAACGCCAGTTCAAAGCACACGTCCTGGCTACCGTCCTGGCTTTCATCGTGGTTTTCTCCTTCGGAGACGGACGACGAAACCGATAAACCACAGGGTCTACGGTTTCGTCTCAGCGAAGCGCCGGGCCAACCCGATGCGCGGACGGTAAACAAAGTCCCGCTGGCAACGGTTCTATCGGACGCCCAGACCCAGGCGGTCCTGCGACGGCTCCCGCCGCCAAAGATCGAGCCCAGCGACGAAACCGATTTTGCGTGGCGAGAAAGATCCCTGCCGCCACCTCGCACTGGCGAAACAATAAAGGAGCCGTTTCCCGCGCCGAGCCCAGGGTCCGTCCCGGACCAATCAATCGCGGGCCCCCTCGAAATTCTCCGTTACTCGCCTGAAGGCGAAGTGCCGCTGGCGCCAAATCTTAGCGTCACGTTTTCCCAGCCTATGGTCTCTATTACTTCCCAGGAAGAAGCCGCCGAAACTGTTCCGGTCAAACTGTCACCACAACCGCCGGGAAAATGGAGATGGGTAGGCACGAAGACTTTGCTGTTTGAACCTGACGGAAGATTTCCGATGGCCACCGAGTACTCAGTGACAGTACCGGGAGCCACTCGCTCAGTGAATGGCGGAGCTCTGATGCAGAGCAGGACGTGGACCTTCACTACTCCCGCACCCACCGTAAAAACCACGGATCCGGATGACGGCTACACCCGGCCGCGTGATCAGTTGATGTTTATCGAGTTCGATCAGCGCATCGATCCTGCGACAGTACTGCGAACGATTAAGGTGCGCGCCGGCAACGAAGAAATCAGGACACGTCTGGCGACAAAGGAAGAGATTGAATCCTACGAAGACTGGCGTGATCTCATCAGGCAGGCCGGGAAAGGTCGCTGGCTCGCTTTTCGCGCCATTGATTCGCAAGGTCAGACAAAATTGGCGCTCCCGGCTGATGCCGCGATCACAGTCTCAGTAGAACCAGGTACGTCCTCCGCGGAAGGTCCCCGCACCACAACCAACCCACAGCAATTCTCATTTCACACCTTTGGGCCGCTGCGATTGGTCAGGACCTGGTGCAGCTACAACGTGGATGTGCCCTGTAGGCCAAACGACCGCTTGCAGATGGAGTTTAGCAATCCGCTCAATGCGGAGGCTTTCGAGGAATCACAGTTGCGCATTGAACCGCCCCTTGAAGGGTTCAAGGCAATAATATCCGGCAACGTTCTGGGCATTGATGGGGCGACGAAACCGGACACGACTTATCGGGTCACAATTAATAATAAGCTCCGCGATCAGTTCCAACAGACCCTCAGCAAAGATGAAACAGTCGAATACAAAATTGGGCCGGCACAACCATGGATGGCTTTGTCGGGTCAGGGGTTCGTCGTGCTCGATCCGGCCGGGCCGCGCCAACTGTCGCTTTACAGCGTTAATTATCAAACGGTCAAGGTCAGCCTCTACGCAGTTGAGCCCGCCGACTGGGTGAAGTTTCAAGTCTTTCGGCAAATGCATTATCAAAACCGGAACGACGCGGAAGCAAAGAAAGTGACGCTGCCCGGACGGCTGATTTCTGACCAGCGGATCGAGCTGAAATCTCCGAACGAGATGATTGAAACTGCAATAGACGTGACGCCGGCACTTAACGATGGCTTCGGTTCGGCGCTGGTTGTGGTTGAGTCCATCATGCCGGTCGGCGACATTTATCACAGCCCCCTCTTTGCCTGGGTGCAGTCGACCAACATGGGCCTCGATGCCTTTGCCGACAACGACGAATTGATCGGCTGGGCCACTTCATTGGCTAACGGGGCGCCGCTGGAGAACGTACAGTTAGAAATTCTTCCTTCAAAGATATCAGGCCGCACTGGAGCTGACGGGGTCGCCCATCTTGCTTTGAAGCCTACATCCGATTCGACGCCTAACGTCCTGGTGGCACACCACGGAAGCGATGTGGCGATTCTTCCTCAGAGTGTCGAACTGTGGGTCACTGACGGAACATGGCATCAAAGACCTTTGACCGATGGGCTGCGCTGGTACGTCTTTGATGACCGCAAGCTCTATCGCCCGGGCGAAGAGGTCCACCTCAAAGGCTGGATTCGTAAAATCGGCGCTGGTAAAAGCGGCGATGTCGCCTCGCTGGGCGGGGCAGTGAAAAAGGCGAGTTATTCAGTCAAAGACGAAGCCGACAACGAAGTGGCGAAGGGCGACATCATCGTGAATCTTTTCGGCGGCTTTGACACGGCGTTCAAGTTACCGGGCAACATGAATCTTGGTGACGCCAAAGTCGAGTTCAAAACGCAAAGCGAAGATAGCGACTATGACGAAGAGGAATACACGCATCGCTTCCAGGTTCAGGAATTCCGGCGACCGGAGTTTGAAGTAAATGCGAAAACAGATAGCGAAGCACCGCTCTTCGTTGGCGGGCGGGCCGACGTTTCAGTAGCGGCAAATTACTTTGCCGGTGGTGGGTTGCCAAACGCCGAGGTCAAGTGGACCGTAACTGCACGACCGACGAATTTCACGCCGCCAAATCGCGACGACTATACCTTTGGCAAATGGTTCCCCTGGTGGGGGAGCGGGGAAGACAGCGAAGAAGGCGAAAACCAGGAATTCACTGGTCGCACCGATGCTGCGGGTAAGCATCGTTTGCGCATGGACTTTGATGAAGTGAATCCGCCCCGGGCCTCTTCGGTCCTGGCCCAGGCGAGCGTCACTGATGTGAACCGGCAAACATGGAGTTCGACCGCGACGCTGCTGGTGCATCCGGCGGATTTGTACGTTGGCTTGAAAAGTGATCGCACGTTCGTCCAAAAGGGCGAGCCGCTCGTGGTGCAATCCATCGTCACGGACCTCGATGGCAAGGCGATCGCCAATCGCGAAGTGAAAATGCGCACGGTGCTACTGGACTGGAAACAAATCAAAGGTGAATGGCAACAGGTCGAAGTAAACCCGCAGGACTGTTCGATTCAATCCGCGACCGACGGCGTGAAATGCACCTTTGCGTCGAAAGATGGTGGCGTGTATCGCGTGACGGCAACCATTCACGATCAGCGCGGGCGCGCGAATGAGAGCGAGTTGACACTGTGGGTTGCCGGGGGCAAGCGGCCGCCAAAGCGCGACGTTGAAAAGGAGGAGGTCGAGCTCATCCCGGATCGCAAAGAGTATAAAGCCGGCGACACGGCGTCGATTCTTGTCCAGGCGCCGTTCTACCCGGCGGAAGGCGTAATGAGTTTGCGGCGCTCAGGAATATTGAAGAGCGAACGGTTTCACATGGATGGGCCCACGTACACTTTGCGCGTGCCGATTGAAGCGGCTTGGACACCGAATGTGCACGTGCAGATCGATCTTGTAGGAGCCGAGGATCGTGAGGTTGAGAGCGCGGACATCCTGTCCGCACCAGCGAGGCGCAGCCTCGCTGAGAATCAAAATGGTTCTGGGCCGGAAAGGCAGAGCCTTTCCGCACATCGGGACGGCGGAGCCGCGAGCGCGAAGCGGCCGGCCTTTGCCAGCGGCGAGCTCAATCTTTCGATTCCGCCCTTGGATCGCAGGTTGGCCGTTGCGGCAACGCCACGAGAGAAGACGCTCGAACCCGGTGGTTACACTACCGTAGGTGTCGAAGTGAAGGATGCTGCCGGTGAACTTGTCAGCGGCAGCGAGGTTGCAGTGGTTGTCGTTGATGAGGCGGTGCTGGCGCTGACCGATTACAAGCTCGACGATCCGGTCTCGATTTTTTATTCAGACCGCGAAGCTGGCGCGAGTGATCATCATCTGCGAGAGAGCATTCTAATTGAAAAGATTGGCGAAGGCTTCGGGTTGGGGCCAGGTGCCGGTGGCGGTGCCGCAATGGAGACAGTTAACGTAACTTCCAGCCAGATTTCC
Source organism: Pyrinomonadaceae bacterium (assembly GCA_040003545.1). Taxonomy (GTDB): domain Bacteria; phylum Acidobacteriota; class Blastocatellia; order Pyrinomonadales; family Pyrinomonadaceae; genus DASXRU01. The sequence goes on from JBDUCF010000073.1 coordinate 7,839, forward strand.
GAACTGCCGATAAATAGCCGGAACTTCTCTAACAATTTCCTCCTGACCCCGGGGAGGGTAACCAAATCAGGAACAAACGAGTCACGACAAATCCGTCTGCGCGAAAACTTCAACGCGCTCGCAGTCTTTGCGCCTTCGGTGCGAACGGATGCGAATGGCCGGGCCCAGGTTAGACTGAAACTGCCCGATAACCTGACGCGGTATCGGGTGATGGCAGTCGCGGTGGCGGGGGGAAAGCAGTTTGGCTCAGGCGAGTCGGCCATCACCGCGCGTTTGTCTCTGATGGCGCGACCTTCGGCGCCGCGGTTCCTGAACTTTGGTGATCGATTTGAGTTGCCGATCGTACTGCAAAACCAAACCGATCTGCCGCTGACGGTAGATGTCGCGGTTCGAGCGACAAACGCAATCTTGTCAGTACCACCTGCGGTAGCGGGTGGGCCAGCTTACGCTAACCTTGATGTCTCCGGCAGGGCCCGCCCGCTACCGCAGGCGGTTCTGACAACGACCCGCCCGCTATCGCAGGCGGTACTGACAAGAGCAGGTCGGCGCGTTACTGTGCCCGCGAACGACCGGGTCGAAGTGCGTATACCCGCAGCCACAGTCAAAGCCGGCACCGCTCGTTTTCAGATCGGGGCGGTATCGGGGCGCTGGTCAGACGCGGCCGAGATCTCTTTACCCGTTTGGACTCCTGCCACGACTGAAGCCTTCGCGACTTATGGGGAAATCGACGAAGGCGCGATCACGCAGCCCGTCAAAGCGCCGGCAAATGTCTTTCCGCAATTTGGCGGGCTCGAGATCGAAACTTCTTCGACGCAACTTCAAGAGTTGACCGATGCGGTTTTGTATCTGACAAGCTATTCCTATGAATGCTCCGAACAACTCTCCTCCCGCATCATTGGCATAGCCGCGTTGCGCGACGTGCTTACCGCCTTCAAGGCGAAGGAGCTACCGTCGCCGCAGGAGATGGAGGCCGCTGTCACGCGCGATTTGAAACGTTTGCAGGGCATGCAAAACGGAGATGGGGGCTTCGCCTTCTGGAGGCGCGGCGACGAGTCGTGGCCTTACGTAAGTATTCACGTGGCGCACGCGCTGGCGCGCGCCAGGCAGAAGAAGTTTGAGGTCCCTAACGAAATGTTCGAGCGATCGCAGCGATATCTGCGCGAGATCGAGTCGCACATTTCGTCCAATTACAGCCTTGATACGCGGCGGGCAATCATCGCCTACGCGCTCTATGTGCGCATGCAGATGGGGGATCGCGACGCGGCGGGAGCGCGCAAGCTAATCGCCGAAGCGGGACTGGAGAAATTGTCGCTGGAGTCGGTCGGCTGGCTGCTGACTGTCCTGACTAACGACCAGGAGTCGGTTAATGAGGTTGCCGCGATCCGTCACCGGCTGAACAATCGGGTCACGGAAACCGCGGGCACAGCGCACTTTGTTTGCTCGTACGGGGATGGCGATTATCTGATTCTGAATTCCAATCGCCGCGCTGACGGCATTATCCTGGAAGCGCTGATTGGTAATCAGCCGAACAACGATCTGATTCCGAAGATCGTGCGCGGGCTGTTGGCGCATCGCACTCGCGGGCGTTGGGAGAACACGCAGGAGAATGTATTCATCCTGCTGGCGCTCGATCGCTACTTCAACACTTACGAAAAGGTGACTCCGAATTTTGTGGCCCGCGCGTGGCTGGGAGAGCGATTCGCGGGCGAGCAGGAATTCAAAGGCCGCTCGACCAATCGCCAGGAGATAAACGTACCGATGCGTTACCTCGGTGATCAAAATGGTTTGCAAAGTCTTATCCTCAGCAAGGAAGGAAGCGGGCGACTCTATTATCGTGTCGGCATGAACTACGCGCCCAGTGATTTGAATTTGAAGCCGGCCGACTATGGCTTCACCGTGGAGCGAAGTTATGAAGCTGTCGATAATCCGAAAGATGTTTCTCGCGCCGCGGATGGTAGCTGGCACATCAAAGCCGGCGCCCGGGTGCGAGTCCGTCTGACGATGGTGGCTCCGGCCCGGCGCTATCACGTGGCCCTGGTCGATCCGCTGCCGGCGGGCTTCGAGGCATTGAATCCCGCGCTGGCCGTGACGGAGAGGATTCCGGAAGACAAGCAGCAGGCGGGGGTGGCTGAGTATGGCAGCCGGTCGTTTGGTTTTGGCTGGTGGCGCTGGCGAAACGTCTGGTTTGACCATCAGAACCTGCGCGACGAAAGGGCGGAAGCTTTTACTGCGCTTCTCTGGGAGGGTGTTTACAATTATTCGTACGTGGCGCG
>JBDUCF010000402.1:0-3004 GCA_040003545.1 Pyrinomonadaceae bacterium
CCGTCGAAGCCGGGACGCCCTCGGAAGTTTTCAACAATCCGCAGCAGGAAGAGACACGCGCCTTCATGAAAAGTTTTCAGGAAGAAGAACCCGCGCCCAGTCCGGCCGCATCCGGCGACAGTCGCGATCCCCAACTCGAAACCAAAATGGGAACCAGGGATAACCTGGGACAGGAAGAATGAGACATCGCATGACTCATCGAATATGTCGGTTGGTGGCGGCTTTTCTCCTGCTCACGTGTCTCCAGCTCCCTGCCTTCGCCCAGTCCGCACTGCAACGGGTGCGCCAGAACGGAACGCTGCGCATCGGCACGGATGCTACCTACCCGCCGCTCGAATACATCGAAGGCGGTCAGTTTGCGGGTTTTGAGATTGACCTGGGTAACGCGATCGCGCGCGAGTTGGGAGTGCGTGCCGAATTTACCAATGCAAGTTTCGACGGCATCTTTCCGGCGCTGCAAAACGGTTCGTTCGACGCTGTTTTGTCTTCCGTCACTATTACGCCGGAGCGCAGCGCCACCATGCTCTTTTCCGACCCTTACTATGACTCCGGACAGTTGATTGCGGTGCGCCAGGGTACGCCGGGAATCGCTGCTCCGGAGAATCTGGTCGGCAAGAAGGTTGGAGTGCAAATCAATACGACGGCGCAGATTGATCTTGAGAAGCGTCAGGGCGTCACCGTAGCCGTCTATAACACGATAGACCTCGCCATGCTTGACCTGAAGAATGGACGCATCGACGCCGTTGTCGGCGATGCTCCCGTTCTTCGTTACATGATTCGGCAAAGCTTTCGTGAGCTACAGACTGTTGGTCCCAGATTCACCGATGAGAAGTTTGGTCTGGCACTGGCAAAGTCCAGTGAAGATCTGCGGCGGGCCATCGACGCCGCCCTGTGGCGCATACAGGATAGCGGGGAGTATGACCGGATACATGAGAAATGGTTTGGCGAAGCGGCCGAGCGAGCGGCGGATCAGGCGGCAAGTGCTACCAAGCCCAAGACGTTCGACGTAAGTCTGGCACGCCGCACCTGGCAGTTCTTTCTTAAAGGCGTTTGGCTGACTGCAAAACTCGCGTTCCTGAGTCTGGCCCTGGGCTTGCCCATTGGCCTGCTTCTGGCTCTGGCACGCGTGCAGTCATCGCGGGTGCTTGCCGCGCCGGCTGCGGTCTACGTCGAAGTGATGCGCGGCACGCCGCTGCTGGTGCAGATACTCTTTATCTATTTCGTCCTGCCCATCTTTGGTATACACCTGCCAGCCTTCACCAGCGGTGTCATCGCCCTGACGATAAACAGCGCCGCTTATATCTCGGAGATTTTCCGCGCGGGTATTCTGTCGATTGATGTTGGCCAGATGGAAGCGGCGCGCTCGCTGGGGATGACCTACACGCAGGCGATGCGGCGCATTATTCTGCCGCAAACTTTTCGTCGCGTGGTCCCACCATTAACTAATGAAGGCATCGCCCTGCTAAAGGATTCATCGCTCGTCTCAGTGATTGGGTTAACGGAGCTGGCTCGTACGGGGCAGGAGCTTGCCAGCCGCTATGCCGCGCCGTTGACCATCTGGCCAATCGTGGCAATTTTCTATCTGATCTTAACTTTCCCATTGACGCGCGTGGCCGAGTATCTGGAGCGACGCTGGCGCCCAATTACGCGATCATGAGGATCCTGGTTAGAAAAAGAGAAATACGGATTTTCCCTTTGTCATTGCCGGAATTCCACCGTTGTACGTTTGAGGTTTGTCGTCGAATCACGACCGGGGTATCGACAGGGCGAGTTGTAAAGAGAAGACGCAATGACCAATGAAATGAAAATGAGAAATGAAAAATGACAAATGGAAAATCGGCTTTTGCGTAGTATCGCAGCCGCTTAACTGTTACGTTTAAGGTCCTTGATTATTTCCCGAGCCGCATTTGCTCCCGGTCCCCCAGTCACTCCGCCGCCAGGGTGTGTTCCCGCCCCACACAAATAGAGTCCTTTAATCGGCGTTCGATACTGGGCCCAGCCCAGGATGGGACGGAAAGTGAAGAACTGGTCCAGCGATTGTTCGCCGTGATGAATATGGCCCTCGCTTAATCCGTACGTCTGCTCCAGATCAAGCGGCGTGATCACCTGCCGGGCCACAATCAACTCTTTCAAATTTGGGGCATAGAGCGATAAGGCGTTAATCATCGCATCGCCAAATTCTTCGCGCCGCGAATTCCAATCTCCGGTCTTCAACTTGTACGGCGCGTACTGAACGTACACCGACATCACATGGGCCCCCGCCGGCGCGAGGGATGGATCGGTGAGCGACGGTACGGTGATATCCATGTACGGCGCGGGCGAGTAATTGCCATATTTGGCAGCATCGAAAGCGCGCTCCAGATAATCAATGTCAGGTCCAACATGAATTCGGCCCGAAAGTTTGGACTTCGCCTGATCCCCATCTATCCCGGCAAACGACGGCAACCCGGAAAGCGCCAGATTAATCTTCGCGGAGATTCCCTTCGCGCGGTAATTGCGAATCTTGAGGAGAAAGTTTGGATCGAGATCGATAGGGTCAATCAACCGCAGGAATGTCGTGCGGGGATCGGCATTGGAAACAATCGCGCGGGCGGCGATTTCTTCGCCGTTCTTGAGCAGGACTCTTGATGCTTTGTCCGTAGTGGTATCAATTCGTTCAACTTCAGCTCCGGTCCTTATCGCAACACCCGCTTGTTGCGCTGCTTTTGCCAGCGCCTGAGTGAGCCCGCCCATGCCGCCTTTGATGAAGGAGGCCGGGGCGATCGCGTGGCCATCCATCGCCGCCTGCCAAAGCAGGCCGGTGCTGGTTCCCGCGGACCAGGGGCCGGCGAAGGCGCCGAAGATTCCGCGCGCTGCAATGGTCGCGCGCAACAACTCCGTCTCGAACCATTCCGCAACCAGATCGGCAACGGCCATCGGTCCCCAACGGAGCAGGCGATAGGCGTCCCGTTTGCCCAGGCCGCGAAATGCGAGGCCCAGCTTTCCCAGGTTCCACAGTTCAGTC
>JBDUCF010000403.1:0-2993 GCA_040003545.1 Pyrinomonadaceae bacterium
AAACTTTCTACCTCGCGATGTTATAACGAACCATTAGCCCGACAGTTCCGGAAAGCTCGTCGGCAACTTTCCCGCGACCCCCTTCAATGCTGAAATTTTACTACATGGGCGGCCGGGCTGCCACTGGCAGTCAGTCTTCCTGCCGTGGTTCAGAGCAAACCCTCCACATTTTCGGTAGGGTTAGTTTAGGATTCCCATTAGCCCGGCACGGCACTTCAGTGCGGTGATGTCGGCCACGATGTGACACTAACCGTTTCAACGGTTTCGCTCTAAACCGTTGAAACGGTTTAGGGATCGATACACCGCCTGTACCACCTGGCTGAAGCCAGGTGCTAATGATATTAGCGACACTGCAAACTGACTCACTCTCGTTTTCGGCGTGCGGTAGGTGGGCCAAGCATGTAGAATGAAGTTGAAATTTGATCCAGACGAAACCACCTGAATGAGGCGATTACAAACCGCGGACGGCGAAACCCAACTCATCGCAGCCACAGCGGCCGCGAAGATTGAACTGTTGCAGAGCGCAATCGAAACGGTCATTCGGGGCAAGCCCGAGGCCGTAAAGCTCGCCATCGTTACCCTCATCGCGGGCGGGCATCTACTGATCGAGGACGTTCCCGGCGTAGGCAAGACCACGCTGGCCCACGCGCTGGCCAGAGCCCTGGATTGCGTTTTTCAACGCATCCAATTCACATCAGATCTGCTGCCATCCGATGTGATCGGTCTTTCGGTTTACAATCAACTTACCGGCGTCTTCGAGTGGAAGCCCGGTCCTGTTTTCGCCAACGTCGTACTCGCCGACGAGATAAATCGTACCACTCCCAAGACGCAATCGGCCTTGCTGGAAGCGATGGCCGAGCGGCAGGTGACCGTCGAAGGCGTCACGCATGCGCTGCCCCTTCCCTTTATTGTGCTGGCAACGCAAAACCCAATCGAACATCACGGCACCTATCCGCTGCCTGAGTCGCAACTGGATCGCTTTATGTTGCGCCTGCGAATTGGCTATCCGGGCCAGGACGACGAGAAGCAGATACTTCGTGATCGCGCACATGCGGAACCGCTTGACTCAATCCGCGCAGTGATGGCGGCGGCGGATGTGCTGGAGTTGCAGCGCAGCGTCACCGCCGTCTCAGTGGACGATGCCATCGTCGATTACCTGATGCGCATTGTAGCCGCCACGCGTGATTCTGAAATGCTGGATCTCGGCGTCAGTCCCCGAGCCACCCTGGCGCTTTTCCGCGCTGCCCAGGCGCTGGCGCTTACCGAGGAGCGCAACTATTGCCTTCCGGACGACATCAAGCGCCTGGTGATCCCGATCTTCGCCCATCGTCTGGTAATAAGCTCCCGGTATGCCTCGTCGCTGCGTCGCAGCGAGGAAGCCGAAGCCGTGCTCAAGGAAATCATGAAGGCCGTTAGCGTGCCGCTCTAGGAGACAAGGTGACAGGGAGACAGGGAGAAGGGGAGACAAAGAGAAAACGCGTCTCCCCATCTCCCCGTCACCCCGTCGCCAAGTCTCTGCTATCGAGGTGGCGCAATGCCATACTCGCCACCCTGCTAATCCTGGCCGGCCTGGGTGCGGCCTTGATAACGCTTCTTGCTCGTCACTCCCAGAACATTGGTCTGGCCGGGGCTGCGGCCATCGCTTCACTCGTCTTCGCCGGCTTGATTCTCATACTGATCGTTCCTTCGTTGGCCCGTTCGGCGTTTGCCGAGTTAACCCGCATCGATTTCCCGATTGAAGTAACGTCCGGCGGCGTCATCTTTCTCTGCATCGTCGTCATCGTGGGCTTTGCCGCCTGGAACACCGGGAACAATCTCTTGTTTCTGGTGTTGTCGCTGCTGATTTCTACCTTGTTCGTCTCATGGATGGGGGCGCGGGCCTCGCTTCGTGATCTGATCGTGTCGGCGCGTTTTCCGGATCACATCTTCGCGGGAGAGCCGGCCGAGGTCATCGTCACATTGCGCAATGCGAAACGCCTGTTGCCATCTTTTTCGATTTTGGTGGAAGCGCGCGGGCCCGTGGACGAGAAGAGGAAACGGAAAAGGGCGCGCCGGCGATTTCGGAAACGCAATCTGGCCTATTTCACTTACGTTCCGCACCGGGCCGCCGCTGAACAGCGCGTCGAACAAACTTTTCCCAAACGTGGGCATGTACTCATCAACGGATTCGAGCTCTCAACGCGCTTTCCGTTCGGCTTCTTTCGTCATCGCCGCCGCCTGCGCGCGCGCGACGTGGACATAGCCGTTTATCCCAAGCCAGAGCCTGTCGGCGACGAGCTACATCTACTGCCATTCAACGCCGGCCATCTCTCCTCCGTCAGGCGCGGGGCGGGCCACGACCTGTTCGCGCTGCGTGACTACCAACCGCAGGACGATCTGCGGCACATTGATTGGAAAGCCACCGCGCGGGTCCGGCGTCTCACCGTGCGCGAATTTACCGCCGAAGATGAGCGGCGAATCACGATCACCCTCGATACGCGTTTCCTGGATGACATAGATAAGGAAAATTTCAGGATTCGTTTCGAGCAGGGGGTCGTCCTGGCCGCCTCGCTGGTCCGGCATTTCATTGACGAGCGGGCAGAAGTGCGTTTGGCGCTGGGTGAACAGCGCGGCGCCTTCGGAGTAGGGAAGAAGCATTTATACGATTGCCTTCGGCGCCTGGCCTTGATCGAGCCGAGCCCGGGCTATTCCGAAGGGGAACGCTGGCCCCATGACGAGTGGCAAAGCCTTGAGTCATCAGCCTACGTCAGCGACGCCAACTTTTTTATCCTGCTGACTACTGCTGTCCCCGGATCGATACCCGCAAATATCTGGCGCACCGCCCACGTGGTATATTTATAGCCTCACCGCCCCGCAAAATCTTTTTCTTTGGAGAATCTTTTTGATGACCGCGACTAACGGGGCGACAAAGTCCATTCCGCTAACAACTTATTCAAATCGAAGTTTCAGGCTTATTGCCGTCTGCTTCGTTCTTTCAGGCGCCACTGCGCTGA
>JBDUCF010000404.1:0-2978 GCA_040003545.1 Pyrinomonadaceae bacterium
GCGAATTCATGATGATTGCCGGAGGCTCGCTCTTCCAGGTAATCATGCCGGCTCTCTTCGTCGGCTACTTTTGGTATAGCCGCAAGTATTATTCGGCTGCACTGGTACTCTTCTGGGTGGGGGAAAGCATCTTGAATGTGTCTGTTTATGCGGGAGACTCGCTGGCTTTGCAACTGCCTCTGCTTGGCGGCGAGGGTTCATTTCACGACTGGAATTATTTGCTCAGCACTATGAATCTACTTCCGGCAACGGCTAAGGTCGCCGGCGCAATTCGAGCTCTGGGCACAATCGCGATTCTGTTAGCGGCGTTTGGATCAATCAGATTTGCACGGCAGACCAATAGCGACTTTGCCACAGATTTACGCGAATAAACACGGATACAAATCGACCACTTCATAACCTATAAGAACTCTCGCCGCAGATGAACGCGGATGAGCGGGGAGATTCAAAATTGCTCACGGTCCTGAGTCTAATCTGCGTTCATCCGCGTAATCTGTGGCTAATTCCTTTATTGCGGCGGCGGCGATTCACACCAGCGCCAGCGAGTGGTGCACCCCTCGGCTTTCGAAGTAACGATGCGCGCGTCCGACGTCAGTCTCAATCTGCCGGCGCAACTGCTCTACTGATTCGAATTTCTTTTCAGCCCGCAGCCGGTGAAGAAAACGCACGCGCACCACGTCGCCGTAAAGATCCCCCGACCAGTTCATGATGTGTGTTTCCACCAGGGGTTCAGCGTCCGTTTCAAATGTCGGACGTGTGCCGATGTTAGTAACGCTGCGGCGCCAGTCGTTATCAATCAGAGTCGCCGTGATATAAACGCCGCCCAGTGGTATCACCCGATTCTGCGGCATCAAGTTGGCCGTAGGGAAACCAAGCTGGTGGCCACGCTCATCGCCGCGCATCACCCGGCCCTCAACCCCATAAGGCCGGCCCAGCATGCGTCGCGCCAGGTTCACCTTTCCCTGGGCCAGCACTTCGCGAACGCGGCTGGAGCTGATGCGTTGTCCGCGCAAGCGCACCTCGGGAACCTCGTCCGCATGAAAGCCGAGCTGATCGCTTACGCGCTTGAGCAGATCGATGTTGCCCTCGCGGTCATGACCGAAAGCGAAGCCGCGACCCAGATAAACTTCGCGCGCCTGTAAACGTTCACCAATCACATCGCGGAGAAACTCTTCCGCGCGAATTTGAGCAAACTCATTTGTGAAGCGGATGATGATCGTTTGCTCGATACCGAGAATTCCCAGGGCTTCAATTTTTTGGTCGAAAGTCTGAAGTAACGGTGGCGCCGATTCAGGATGCAGCACGGCGCGCGGATGTGGATCGAAAGTGATCACAGTGGGCACAGCGCCGATCGCGCGCGCCCGTTCCGCAACTGTGGTCATGATCAATTGGTGACCACGATGCAGGCCGTCAAAAACGCCCAGCGTCAGCACCGTCGGGCGTTGAATCTCCGCATTGTCTGTGCCGTGGAAGAGTCTCATTGAAATCTTTAGCCGGGACGCCTCGGAATACGCCTAACACCCACAGTCGCCTTTCAATCTAAGCGTGCGAGTGGTTCCGGCTTTCGTGACCTTAAAGACTCCGTCGTAGCGCGTTACTTCACAAGCCTCGTCTTTGGGCGGGCATAGCCAGGTCGTGATATACGTGGCCACGACCTTCAGCCCCGCTCCCGCATAAATTCGCGTTGACCGACTCCCTACTCGTTCAGTTCGCGGATTCCGCGAACTCAGCAACTTCAACTCAACGTCTCTACCGTCGATGTTCAACCATGCAGTTTTCTCCTCATCCTCAATGTCAGACACAAAGAGATATTGCGGGTCCGTTCTTCTTCTTTGAGATGGGGTACTAAATGTGCAACTACAGCCCTCGGGTAGGGAGCGGTCCTTGATAAAACCGATCTTGAAATTGTCGGTATTGACGGCTGCGTTCTTTTCCTGCGTAGCACCAGAAAGGGGACTTACCGCAATGAACGACACAATCACGCACATGCCAATTGCTATAATGAGGAAAATGGTATTCTTCATCGCCGTCATTCCTTCCCCTCCAGAGTTAAACCATCGTATGCCCATTGCACCTTGTCGGGCAGGCGCGGCGAGTCTCGCTCGTGCTTTACGTCGTGGGCGATATGAGTGAAAAACGCCCGCCGCGGTTTGAGTTTTTCAACATACTGAAGCGCCTTGTCGACCCAGAGATGCGTGGGATGTTCTCGGAAACGAAGACAGTCGAGCACCAGCACGTCGAGGTCCCGCATTAGATCGATGGTCGCCGCAGGAATCTCGCTAAGATCGGTAGCGTACGCAAAATCGTTGCAGCGATAAGCCATCACCGGCAGCCGGCCATGAATCACTTCCAGCGGTGTAATCTCCAGTTCAGGCGACAGGCAAAACGGGGCGCCGGGAAAAACTGTGTGCGGCACGATCTGCGGCAAGCCACCGCCAAAGTGTGACGGCTCAAACACGTACCTAAAGATTCTGCGGATGTCGACCCACGCTTGTTCATTGGCATACAAACCGAGCGCGCCGTGACGAAAGTTCAAAGGACGAATGTCGTCGAGCCCGAAGATGTGATCGGCATGGCAATGCGTAATCAGGACCGCATCCAGCCGCTTCAAGCCATAGCGCAAAGCCTGCTGCCGAAAATCCGATGATGTATCTATGAGTACGGTCTGGCCGGCGTGTTCGATTACAACTGAAACTCTTAAACGTTTGTCTTTGGGGTCGTCGGAAGTGCAAGTCTCGCACTCGCAACCGATGGAAGGAACGCCCGTGGACGTGCCGGTGCCAAGAAAGGTTAGCTTCATTTCGTGATCGCGAACAGTTAACCGTGAACAGTAAACAGTAAATCGGAAACAGTAGACTGCAATTCGTTACGATTTGCTGTCTCCGTTCACGGTTTACGGTTCACGGTCCGAGCTGTTCATTTTCCGCCGGTGATATCGCGGCCGCGGAACTTAGGTGGCTGTGCGGGACCGCTGGTTA
>JBDUCF010000405.1:0-2972 GCA_040003545.1 Pyrinomonadaceae bacterium
CGCCAGCCTCGATCTGGTGGGCCAGGGGCTCTCCAGCATAGCCCTTGTAGATTCCGACCTGCTGCGGCGCGTGGTCGCGCAAGCTCTGCAGAAAATCTTCATACTGGCCGGCGCCGAGGGCAATAAAGAAAGCGCCGGTCGCCAGAATTGAAGAGGCTGCCTCCTTGATCAAATCGTAACCCTTCTGAGCGACGAGCCGCGAAATTATCGCGATGATGGGCCGGTTGGCTTCCTCCGGCAATCCAAAACGGCGCAGCAGGTCGAGCTTGCAGGCGCGCTTGCCGCTCAGGTCGCCGGCATCGAAGTGGGCCGCGATGTGGGGGTCCGTTTCGGGATTCCAGACTTCGTAGTCAACCCCGTTCGTGATCCCAGCCAGGCGGTCATGCCGCGCGCGCAGAATCCACTCCATACCGTAACCATTTTCCGAAGTCTGAATTTCCTGCGCGTAACGCCGGCTGACAGTTGAAAGTGCGTCGGCAGCGACCAGCCCCGCCTTCAACGCCGACGCAGTTCCTTTGAACATGAACGCATCCTGCTCATTACGCTCGCCGAAATCCAGCCGCCACAAGTCGCCGGGATCGAATGTCCCCTGGTACGCGATATTGTGAATGGAAAAGAGGGTCCGGGTCCGTTTGAAGAACTGATCGAAACCCCGGCGCGTGTGCACTTCGACAGCGGCAAAGCCCCCAGGCCAGTCGTTGCAATGAACAATGTCGGGAGGATCCCCCAGGCGCTGGCAGAGAGCGAGCGCAGCCCGGCAAAAGAAAGCAAAGCGTTCGTGATCGTCGCGATAACCGTAAATCGAAGGCCGGGCGAAATAATGAGGTGCTTCGATCAGGTACGCCGGGGCCCCGGCCGCATCGCTGCGCCAAACACCGACCGTTACCTTCTGGCGGCGCCATTCAACTTCCAGATTGTCAATGAACTGTTCGCGCAGTAAAGCACGATCAACCAGATCATAAAGAGGCAGCAGAAGAACCGCTTCCGCCCCCTGGGCGTTCAACGCCTTTGGCAGCGCTCCGGCCACATCGCCCAGGCCGCCCGCCTTCGCGAACGGAACTGCTTCAGACGAAAGTAAGGCAACGCGCATAGAACAAGGATGAAGGCGGAAGGATGAACTGCCCAGGGAAACTAAGAAAGACGGACCGTTGACCTGACGTCCAAACATCCTTCGATCAACGATTACAAGTTCGGGTTCATCCTTCTGCCTTCATCCTTTTCTTTTAGGTTTGCATCGACGCCAGGAATTCAGCGTTTGACTTTGATTTTTCGAGCCGTTCCAGCACTACTTCCATTTGCTCGACCGGCGAAAGAGGATTCAACACGCGGCGCATGACCCAGACTCGATTCAGGTCTTCCTTGCTAATCAGCAATTCTTCCTTCCGCGTGCCGGAGCGCTGCAGATCGATGGCTGGGAACAATCTCTTGTCGCTCAAGCGGCGGTCAAGATGAATTTCACAGTTGCCCGTGCCTTTGAACTCTTCAAAGATCACGTCGTCCATGCGGGAGCCGGTATCAATTAGCGCGGTGGCAATAATAGTCAGCGAGCCGCCCTCTTCAATGTTGCGCGCGGCGCCAAAGAAACGCTTCGGTCGCTGCAGCGCATTGGAATCGATACCGCCGGAGAGAATCTTTCCACTGGGTGGCACCACCGCGTTATGGGCGCGCGCCAGGCGCGTGATCGAGTCCAGCAGAATGACGACATCGCGCTTGTGTTCCACCAGACGCTTCGCCTTTTCGATTACCATATCGGCCACCTGGACGTGACGGGTGGGTGGCTCGTCGAAAGTGGACGAGATCACTTCGCCATTGACCGAGCGCTGCATGTCCGTAACTTCCTCGGGCCGCTCGTCTATCAACAGCACTATCAGGGTTGTTTCCGGATGGTTCTCCGTAATCGAGTTTGCAATCGTTTGCAGCAACATGGTCTTGCCGGTGCGCGGCGGAGCGACAATCAGGCCGCGCTGACCTTTGCCAATTGGCGTTACCAGATCGATGACGCGAGCCGACAGGTTCTCCGGCGTTGTTTCGCACTTCAACATCTCATCCGGGTAAAGCGGCGTCAGATTGTCGAAGAATACTTTTTCCCGGGCCTGGTCAGGTGATTCGAAATTGATTGCTTCGACCTTGATTAGAGCAAAGTAGCGCTCGCCTTCTTTGGGCGGCCGAATCTGTCCGCTGACGGTGTCACCGGTGCGCAGGTCGAACTTGCGAATCTGCGAAGGCGAGACATAGATATCATCAGGGCCCGGCAAGTAGTTGTATTCCGGCGCGCGCAGAAAACCGAAACCATCGGGTAATGTTTCCAGCACACCTTCGGAAAAGATCAGCCCGCTCTTTTCCGTTTGGGCCGCCAGAACCTTGAAGATCAGCTCCTGTTTGCGCATTCCAGTCGCGCCGGGCACATCCATGCCCTTGGCGATTGCCGTGAGCTTGGAAATGGACATCTCCTTGAGGTCGGCCAGGTTCAGCATGTCTTCGCTCTTGAAGTCCTTGGCCGGCTTCTCCGGCGGAGTTTCGGCTGTGGCGACTGTGGCCGCGCCGTCGTCCTCGCCGTTTGAATCATTGCTGGCGCCGTTGGCGCGCGCGCGTGGTGTACGTTGTGACATATCCTCTTCTCGGTTGCAGCGTGCTCCGGAACAGCCGCAGTTGGTTAGGTTGTTGTTAGAATCTTAATCCTGTTGAGTGATTGCAGAATCTTGGTTAATGCTTCTGTGGCGGCTCTAAACGGACGCGCGTGCGGATATTGTTTTTCACCGCTTATAGCGATTCAACGGACCTGCCGGGGCCTCAAGAAATTCTTGTTCGTACGTGGGGTGTCTCCGCCGGATTTGATGCTACGTGTTGCCACCGCGTGGCCCCGCAGCAAATTGTTCAAAACCCAAGGGACGATAGGGGACGTAAGAATTTTCCGGAGGTTAGGACGCAGGCTCGAACCTGGACAACGCGCCGACCCAAGAGCCCTAAACCTC
>JBDUCF010000406.1:0-2970 GCA_040003545.1 Pyrinomonadaceae bacterium
CGTCGGGGCGATTCTGGCCGGCATGGATGGCGCCATCACCAATGTTCTGCGCAGCTTCGGCACGAACACACTGATCGTTTTTAAGTTCAAGATCGGCATGCGATTTGGAAATCTGTCGCCGGAGGAGCGCCTGCGGAAACCGCTGGGGCTGGAACATGCGCGCGCCATCGAGGAACACTGTCCGTCGGTGGAGCACGTGGCGAGAGAATCCTCCTGCTCTGTTTGATGATTACATCCTGGGCGCTTTTCTGCTTTATGGAGCGTGGCGTGTTGCTAAAGACGCTCGCGCCGGCCAGCGTTTTCTGGCAGCGGCCTGGGCCTTCTTCTGCGGCATGGCCTATATCAGTTTCTTCGGGCAGTTGCAGCACCTTCGGATGGGTGATCCTGATCCGGCGCCCATTTCATCTGGCCGGGTAGCGATCATAAAAGGTGTCGGGTTGGCCGTTGGGGGTGATCGCGCTGATAGTCAGTCTAAGACGCCTGCCGGCCATAGGGTTGGATGACAGGGAATCTTGACTGGAAACTTAGATTTTCCATTTTTCATTTGGCAATTCAAGTTGGAGGTTGCACTTCAAGTTGAATTTGTCATTTGCTATCCTGGTACAACGAGCACTTTAAGAGCGGGTCTTCGGTCTGCAATGGCAAATGAAAAATCTTTTCTTAATTCCTTTGACCGTCACTCTTTGCCACTCGTAAGCGAACCACGCCAGTCTCGTCCTGCTTCAATCCTACGCACATAAATCGACGCACCCTGAACACTCTCAACCTGCACCCGCTCCCCTGCTTCCAAAGGCTCTTCACCCGCGGCGGGGTACGCAGTCCAGGTCGATCCGAACACTTTCACCGCGCCTTCATTCATCGAGCCCTTGCTTGACGAGACTACGGTGCCGACCTTTCCGGGCAAGGCATCGACCCCGCTGCGCAGGGAGTCCCCGGTCTTTTCTTTCGAAAAATAGTTAACAAAAATGGTCCGCGAGGCGCCAGTTAAGCCGACCGACACAGCGGCAAAGATCAAGAACTGCAAAGCGAGACTATCGATGCCCACCAGTCCGGCGAGGGCGGCCGCCAGCGCGCCGATTCCGAACCAGAGCAACACAAAGCCGGTGGTGAAAACCTCGGCCACGATTAATATCGCGCCCAGGATGACCCAAAGAATCCAGAGATGTTCCATTCCCGTTTCGAACTATCCTTTGAAGAGGTTCTTCATCACGAACCAGATATTTGCCGGCCGCTCCGCCAGGCGGCGCATGAAATAAGGATACCAGTGTTTTCCATAAGGCACATACACCCTGACGTTGTAGCCTTCTCGCGCCAGTTTCTCCTGCAGATCGCGGCGTATGCCGTACAGCATTTGAAACTCAAAAGCGTCTTTACCAATCTTCTCGTGGCCGGCGTACTCGATGGTCGCTTCGATCATCTTCGGGTCATGCGTAGCAATACCATGATAAGTCCCGCTCGATAACAACAACTGCATCACGCGAACATAGTTTTCATCCACATCCTTCTTATCGGGAAAGGCAACCTCGGGGCCTTCTTTGTAGGCGCCTTTGCAGATGCGGATACGCGCCGGGATCTTAACTAACTCTCGCGCGTCGTCCATGGTGCGCCTCAGGTAGGATTGCAGAACGATTCCCACATCGTTCAAGCCGAACTCAGATCGCAAACGGTTGAAGATGTCTATCGTCGCCTGCGTTACTTCGGAGCCCTCCATATCAACGCGCACGAAGTTCCCCCGTGCGACTGCATCAGCCACGATGGTCCGTGCGTTTCTGTACGCCAGTTCCGGATCTATTTGCAGGCCAAACTGGCTGAGTTTGATGGAGACATTGGAGTTTATTCCCGTCTCTTCTATCCGCGACAGGACGGTCAGGTATTCCCGCGTCTCGGCTGCCGCTTCCCTCTCATCGGTGACCGCCTCGTTCAAATGATCGAAAGAGGCTGAACATCCCCGCTCATTTATCTGCCGGATGGCAGAGATCGCTTCTTCGATGTCTTCTCCGGCGATAAAACGGGTGGTGAGCTTTTTGAAGAGAGTGAAACGGGCGGCGAAATCCTTCAGCCCCTCTCGCTCTGACAGGAAAAGCAATGCGCTTCTCGTGACCATTGTGTTCAGTGACTCGTCGCTATGCTATCCTTGCCGCTCCAATGCGGTTCAAACTCGTCTTGCTTACTTCACTAGCCGGCGCGTTGATTGGTGCTGGTGCTTCAATCGGACTCATTCGCGCAACGTTGGGCTCATGGATGAAGACGTATGATCCGGCGTTGTCGGCGCACGGTTGGACTACGATCGTAATCTACCTGATCCCGCTGACGATTGCTCTCCTCGGAGGTGTTTTCGTCTATCGCCACACTGCCCGTCGACGAAAGCTGCAAGCGGTAATAACTGGTACTCTGGTTCTGTTGCTCTGCCTGGTGGCATACATTGCATTCGACTATTTCAGGCTCTAGTCCAGCGCCCTTGCCCCCAACCCAATTTCTTTCTGAATCGGCCGCAACGCATCAATCACAAAGCGTATGTGCTCGTCCAGATCGACGCCCAACTCCTCCACTCCCAGCCTAATGTCATCGCGATTAACGGTCCGAGCGAACGCCTTGTCCTTCAACTTCTTCTTGACCGAGGAAACCTCGAGGTCATCCAGGCTGCGCGAAGGACGTACCAGGGCGCAGGCTACCAGAAAGCCACACAACTCATCGGTGGCAAACAGGGCTCGCGCCATGGGCGTATCGCGCGGCACGCCGGTATACGTAGCATGGCCCATGATGGCCCTGATGAAAGGCTCGGGATAACCGCGCCCGCAAAGGATGTTGGCGCCAGTGAAGGGATGCTGATCGGCGCTGGGAAACATTTCGTAATCAAAATCATGCAACATCCCCACCAAGCCCCATTCCTCAACGTCCGCGTCGTGACCACCGTACCGCGGCGCGCAGGCGCGCATGGCGGCCTCAACAGTGAGGGCATGCTTTCGCAGG
>JBDUCF010000407.1:0-2964 GCA_040003545.1 Pyrinomonadaceae bacterium
GCGCGGCAAGACTGTCACCGAGGGCCTGTTCGCTCGTGTGAATCGAGCAACCGAACGTGTGCTGGCGGTGAATGGCTGCACGGTGAATACGCCGACCAACCAGGTTTGCTGCGGGGCCTTGCATGCCCACGCAGGCGATCTGGAAGGCGCCCGCATCCTGGCGCGGCAGAACATCAACGCCTTCGAAGTAGGACAGGCATTCCGGCCTGTCAATTCATCTGATCCCAAACACGCTGCGAACGTTCTTATTATTACGAACGCCGGCGGCTGCGGCGCAATGCTGGTTTCTTACGCGCAACTGCTCGCCAATGATCACGAGTTCAAGGACAGGGCGCGCCAGTTCAGCGCCCGCGTTCGCGATATTGGTCAGCAACTGGACGTGACGGGCATTCGCGAAGGTGCAGCGATTGGGCCGGCGCCAGTTACCTACGACGCTTCATGCCACTTGCTGCACGGGCAACACGCCGGCGATGCTTCACTCAAGATGCTGAGCGCAGTCCCCGACCTGAGGTTCGTTCCGCTCGAAGGAAGCGATGTTTGCTGCGGTGGCGCCGGCGTTTACAATTTGCTGGAAACGGATCTGTCAGGAAAGGTACTGGCGGAAAAACTCAGATACATTGAACAGTCTGGCGCTAAAGTGCTGGCCACCGGGAATGCGGGATGTCATATGCAGATTGGAGCGGGCGCGCGCCTGTCCGGGATGGATTTTCGGGTATGTCACCCGATTGAGCTGCTGGATAAGTCGTACGACCGCGCGGGATTTTATGGGAGCGCGGACATCCCTGTCCGCATGAGCACGAAGCGCGAAAAATGACGGATACTAATCAACTCATTAGTTTTCAGTCCTTCGCATTGAACGCCACTCGCCCTCCGATGATCGTCAATCGCACCTGCCCCGATTGATCCAGCGCCACCAGGTCGGCACGTTTCCCTTCCTCAATCGACCCATAGTCACGATCGCGCCTTAGCAAACGCGCCGGATTCAGAGCTGCCATGCGCGCCACATCAACCTCGGATACGCCAAGCGAAAGCATCAACCGGACGGCATCAAGCATAGCGATCACTGAGCCCGCGATGCTGCCGCGCGCATTGCATGTGCGGCCGTTTTTGACAGTTATTGTTTCGCCCCAAATCTTGAAATCGCCATCGCCCAGGCCTGCCGCCGCAATCGCATCACTAATAAGGGAGATCCCGGCGACATCCTTCAACTTCAAAAGCAGCTGCAGCACAAACGGATCAATGTGCGCTCCATCAGCAATGACATCGAAGGTCACGTCATCGCGCATTAGTCCCCAGGCTACCGGACCCGGTGCGCGATGATGCAGCGGCGCCATCGCATTCATGAAGTGTGTCATGTGACGCGCTCCGGCTGCAAAAGCCTGATCGAGAACGTCAACACTCGCGCGCGTGTGGCCGATTGAAACTATCCAACCTTGTCTGACTAACTCCCTAACCAGCTCAAGGCCTCCTTCCACTTCGGGCGCCACGGTAGTCAAATGAATGGCGCCGGATTCTTGCAACCGCGGCAACCATTTCAATTCATCGCCGGCAGTGTAGGTTTTGAAGAACTGTGAACGTAGCGCGCCGCATTGTCTGTCACTGACAAAGGGTCCTTCGTAGTGAATGCCCAGCACTTGCGAGGGCAGGTTTCCAGCCTGCTCCTTGTTTGCGCTTTGCTGCCACATTACCTGATCAATTGTGGCAATTGATTTTCGGTAGTTCTCTTCTGAGTCCGGCACAAGAGTCGGCAGCCAGGCAGTGACTCCGTTTTTGGCGAGGTAACTACCGACTTGGTGCAGCCCGTCGATGTCCGTGTCGTTTGTGTCTACTCCCACCGCGCCGTGAATGTGCGCATCGATGAACCCGGGGTAGAGTGTTGCATCCCCGAGGCGCACAACCGCGCTCGCCTCATCAGGTTCGCTACCGGGAGGCACCAGGTCCACGATTTTGCCATCTTTGAGTTTCACATCCAGGCCTTCAACCACTCGATTTGGCAAGACCACGCGGGCGTTAGTGATAAGCAGCGGGCGTTCACGGTGGTTGTGGTGTCTCATGGCAACCGAGCAATCTCAAGAATATTGGTGCCTGTTGTTCTAGGGCGAGTAATTACACTCTTTTTGATAACGCTTAGCAAGACGACTTTAATCAGCTATGATTCTTAACATATTAATCCGGCTAGTGTGTCTTAATGAAGATGAGCCCAACGCGATTCATAATACTCCTGCTAGTTTTGTCGCACTCGCTCGTAACTGTGCGAGCCCTCGCTTTGCAAGAAGTTTCAGCCGAAGCGGAGCGTCATGTTGCGGAAGCTCGTGCCGCTGAAGGACGGCAAGATTGGCAGGCAGCTGAGCGTTTTTACCTTAAAGCCATTAAGCTGGCTCCTGCCTGGGCTGAAGCGTTGGTTAATCTTGGCGTCGTCTACAATCGCGAAGGCAAAACAGACGATGCGATTCGAGCGTTCACGCGGGCCGCGCAGATTAAGCCCAAACTTGCTGGCGCATTTTTCAATCTTGGATTGACCCTGGTGCGAAAGGCCGCCTATGGCGAGGCAATCACGCCATTGCGCCGCGCCCTGGAGATCGAACCCGCGAATGAAGGCGCACGCCGTTCACTGGCGGTGGCCCTCATCGGAACGGAGCGGTTTCAGGAAGCGAGCCGCCAGATCGCCCTGCTGCTGGCAAAGTCTCCGCGCGACTCGGCGTTACTGGAAATGGCGGCGGGAAGCTTCATGCACCAGCGCAGATACGCCGAAGCGGCAACGGTTTTGAAGCGCCGGCTCGACCTGGAAAATACGACGAGCCTATTGTGGGCGCAATACGGCGACGCATTGGATGGCGCATCGCGCACAACAGAGGCAGTTGAGGCCTACAGGCGAGCCGTCGACCTCGCGCCTGATTCCACCAACACCCGCTATGGCCTTGGCTATCTTTACTGGAAGCTTTATCGCTATGACGAAGCTGAGCG
>JBDUCF010000074.1:0-9865 GCA_040003545.1 Pyrinomonadaceae bacterium
TACGGCATAATGGCCGAATTCGATAGTCCGAGCCATTTGGTAGCGGCCGCGCGGCGTACTTATGAAGCGGGCTATCGCCGGGTCAATGGCTACTCGCCGTTTCCCATAGAGGAGTTGTCGGAAGCGATCGGCTTTCATCACACGCGACTCCCGTTGATAGTTCTGATAGGTGGAGTGTTGGGCGGACTGGGCGGGTTTTTTATGCAGTACTGGATGGAAGTAATCGACTATCCGCTAAACGTGGGCGGCAAACCTTTCAATAGTTGGCCGGCGTTCATTCCGATTACTTTCGAATGCACCATACTTTGCGCCGCGCTGGCAGCGGTGCTGGGTATGCTGGCGCTGAATAAGCTGCCGCAGCCGTACCATCCAGTCTTTAACGCGCCAAACTTCGCGCTGGCCACGCGCGACCGGTTCTTTCTCGTGATCGAAGCCAAGGATTCCAAGTTCGATCACGATCACGTTGTCAGCTTCATGCAGAGCCTGGATGCGAAAGACGTTAACGATGTCGAACTCTGAAACCAGGGACGGGGAGATGGGGAGAAAGGGAGACGGGGCGAAAGCTTTTCCTCCCCGTCTCCCCGTCTCTCCGTCGCTCCGTCTCTTCATCCTGCTGCTGACTGTTCACTGCTTACTGCTTACTGTCGGCTGTCGTCAGGACATGCAGAACCAGCCGAAGTATGTTCCCTATCGCTCCAGTAGTTTTTTCCGTGATGAGCTATCCGGGCGGCCGCTGGTCGAGGGTACGGTGCCGCGCGGTTACCTGCGTTCCGATAGAGAGTTCTACACCGGGAAGAAAAACAAGCCCGTTGGGATCCAGAGTGCGACCGGGAATCAGAATACTTCGACCCCTCAACAAAACACGGCAGCGCAAAATGCTGCGGGACTACCGGCTACCAGCAACCAGAGCGCGACCTATCCCGACGATGTTGAGACGTTACCTTTTCCGGTCACGGCTGAGACGGTCAACCGGGGCCAGGAGCGCTATCAGATCTTTTGCGCGGTCTGTCACGGCATGACTGGCCACGGCGACGGCATGATTGTCAGGCGCGGCTTTCGTCCACCGCCTTCGTATCACGACGATCGTTTGCGACAAGCGCCGGTGGGACATTTCTTCGATGTGATCACAAACGGCTGGGGGGCGATGCCAAGTTATGCGGCGCAGGTGACCCCGCAGGATCGCTGGGCCATCATTGCCTATATTCGGGCGCTGCAATTGAGCCAGTGGCCGGCGGGCAGCACCGCGCCAGCCAGCGAGCGGGGCAATAGTCCGAGCACCAGCCAGGGCGTCAACAACCAGACGAAGGTAACGCAGAAGTGATCGAAGCACGCTACAGGTTTCCGCCAGAACTTAACCGCCTGCCCAACCGCGTGTTTGGCGTCGGCGCTCTTTTGTTTAGCTTGTCTGTCACCGGCCTATTGATCGATCGCGAGCAGTTCTTCCATGCCTATCTGGTCGGTTTTATCTTTTGGATTGGAATCACGCTGGGTAGTTTGGCGCTGCTGATGTTGCAGCATTTAACCGGGGGACAGTGGGGTTTGGTAATTCGTCGTGTGCTGGAGGCGGCGACGCGCACGCTGCCCTGGATGCTGGTTCTGTTCGGGCCACTGGCTATTCGATTGAAACACGTCTATCCGTGGACCAACTCTGAAGCAATGGCCAGAAGCGCGGCCTTACTGAGCAAGAGTGAACACTACCTCAATCCCACGTTCTTTATCGAACGAGCAGTAATCTATTTTGCAATCTGGGGATTGCTTGCCTATCTCTTGAATCGTTGGTCGCTGGAGCAGGATCGCACCGCGGAGCCACGCTTCACGCGCCGCATGAAAATATTGAGCGGACCCGGTCTGGGACTCTTTGTACTAACGACGACCTTCGCCTCGATCGACTGGGTGATGTCACTCGATCCGGAATGGTCATCGACAATGTTTGGCCTTCTCTTTGTCGCCTCATGGGCCTTGAGCGCCATGGCCTTTGTCATCGCCATTATGGCGCTGCTAGCGAGCCGCCCGCCCATGGCGGAGATCGTGAGGGCATCGCATTTTCACGATCTGGGAAAGCTGTTGCTGGCGTTGGTGATGCTCTGGTCCTACTTTGCGTTTTCCCAGTTTCTAATCATCTGGTCTGGAAATCTGCCGGAGGAAACGACGTGGTATTTGCGTCGCCTGCGCGGCGGCTGGGGCTGGATTGCAATTGCAGTCATGATTTTGCACTTTGCTCTGCCTTTCCTTCTGCTGCTCTCGAGAGATCTGAAACGCAATGCGCGCAAGCTGGCCATGCTGGCCGCGTTTCTCCTCGTCATGCGGCTGGTGGATGTTTTCTGGATGATCGAGCCGGAGTTCAATCGCGCGCATTTTCATTTGAGTTGGATGGACGTTATGGCGCCACTCGGTATCGGCGGAGTCTGGTTGGCAATGTTTTCCTGGCAACTGCAGCGGCGGCCGCTGGTGCCGCTAAACGATCCGCAGCTCGAGTCTGTGCTGGATCAGGCGAGAAGACCGGTCGAGGCCGAGGCGGAGAGTTATTAAATTGAACTGGTCGGGTTTAGCAGCGGGCTATGGCCCCTTTGTCGGGCAGTAGCGCGACTCTAAACGAATCAGGGTTTGAAATGACAAAGCGCAACAACGGTAAAGAACATGTCACCGAGACGCCGGACGTTTCACATATTAAGAACGTCGACGTCACGTACGAGCACAGCGACATCAATATCGGCGGGGTTCTGAAATTCATCATTGGTCTGACAGTGATGGCCATTGTCGTTCACTTCCTGGTATGGGTTATGTTCAAGACGCTGAATTCGCAGGAGGCGAAGAATGATCCGCCGCCGGCGCCGATGGCTTTGAGCGAAACCGAGCGGCTGCCTCCTGAACCGCGCTTGCAGGGTGCTAAAGGCTATTCAGTCGAAGGACAGAATCTGGAATTGAAAGAGCCTGGGGCCGAGTTGAAAATCGTGCAGCAGAAATGGAAGGACGTTCTGGATAACGGCCCAGTCGATCAAAACGGCAAACCATACGGCATGCCGATCGAGAAAGCAAAGGAAGAGATTTTGAAACAAGGACTGCCGGTGAGTGAGGAGTGGTTGAGGAGTGAGTACACTTTCGCGACAAAAAATTCAAGCGCGCCGACAGCCCAGAAGCAGGGTGAGGATGAACCAAAACGTCATTGAGTCCGCGGAGCGGACAATTGAAAATAGCCCAGCGATTTATCGCTGGGAAAAGAGCGGCGCTCAACCAGCTCAGTCCGCGAAGCGGACGGCTGAACTTCGCGGAGTGTCCTTTGCAACTGGTGTTTTCAGTCGCCCGCTTCACGGGCTATTAGGTAAATCTGTGTCAGCTAACCCAGCACTGAAGTGCTGGGCTACTATCGTTCGTCCGCTTCGCGGACTATTCCTGCCTCCTGCCGTCTGCCTCCTGCTTACCGGCTTCTGCCTGGTCGCGCACGCCCAGCCCGGCATGCCACAACCCGGCTCGCCGCTCTATGGCGCGCGGCCGGAAACGGGCAAGGTCTCAACCGGGTTGCCGCCGGCGTTGCAAAAGGTGGGGATCGATCAGCGTTTGAATGAACAAGTTCCGCTTGATGCAGTTTTCAAAGACGAAAGCGGCAACACGGTGCAATTGGGCCAGTACTTCGGCAAGCGGCCGGTGGTGCTATCGCTGGTTTATTACTCTTGCCCAATGCTCTGTAACCAGGTGCTCAATGGGATGGCGGGAACATTTAAGGCGCTGTCGTTTAAGCCCGGCGCCGAGTTCGACGTGGTTACCGTCAGTTTTGACAGCCGCGAAACCCCGGCTCTCGCTGCTGCCAAGAAGAAGACTTATATCGATTATCTTCCGGAAGCCAGCCGCTCGAAAGCTGCGAATGGATGGCACTTTCTGACCGGGAACGAAGTAAACATCAGGCGTGTAACCGAAGCCGTCGGATTTCGTTACAACTTTGATGTAGCGACAAATCAATTTGCACATGCCAGCGGCATCATGGTGCTGACACCCGAAGGAAAGATTGCGCGCTACTTTTATGGAATAGAGTATTCGCCCAAAGACCTGCGTCTGGGTTTGGTGGAAGCCTCGGCGAATAAGATTGGCTCGCCGGTGGATCAACTTCTACTTTATTGCTACCACTACGATCCGGCGACCGGGAAATACGGTGCCATAGTTATGAACATGGTGCGATTGGCTGGAATCGTAACCGTGGTGGGAATGGTAGGACTGTTACTGTTGTTGCGAAGGCGAAGAGGCGGCGTTGCTGAGATCTGAGATCTGAAATTTAAAAGCTAATGCAATCCTGGATTCCATTCATACCCGAGAGCGCTTCGACCATTTCAGGCCGGGTGGATGCGCTCTACTTTTATCTGTGCGGTGTGACCATATTCTTTACGCTGCTTATTTCCGGGGTACTGATCTTGTTCGTGATCAAATATCGCCGCCGCACGCCCTTTGAGATTCCGCGGCCCATCGCCGGCTCGCACCGGCTGGAGATGATGTGGTCAATAATTCCGTTCCTGATCTCGATGAGCTTTTTCGCTTGGGGCGCTAAGATTTACTTCGCTGAGTACCGCACGCCCAAAGACGGAATCGAAGTTTATGTCGTCGCCAAGCAGTGGATGTGGAAGTTTCAGCACTCCACCGGACAGCGAGAGATTAACGAGTTGCACGTGCCCGTCGGCCGCAAGATCAAACTGATCATGACCACCGAAGACGCCATTCATGATCTCTTCGTGCCTGCATTTCGGATCAAGGCGGACGTGGTTCCCGGCCGTTACACCACCCAATGGTTCGAAGCGACCAAGGCGGGCCGTTATCACTTGTTCTGCGCCGAGTATTGCGGGATGAACCACTCGGGCATGGGTGGCTGGGTGGTGGTAATGGAGCCGACGGACTTTGACAACTGGCTGAGCGGCAACGTCAACCAGCAGTCGGCATCCACGGCCGGCCAGCAACTCTATCAATCGCTGGGCTGTGTTTCCTGTCACGGCGCTAATGCGGAAGGCGGACGTGGGCCGGCGTTGCAAGGATTGTTCAATAGCCAGATGCCGCTGAACAACGGCCAGGTGGTAAAGGCTGACGAGAACTATATTCGTGAATCAATATTGAATCCGCAGGCGAAGATTGTGGCGGGCTTTGGCCCCATCATGCCGTCATTCCAGGGGCAAGTCAGCGAAGAGCAGTTGATGCATCTGGCTGCGTACATTAAATCGCTGAGCGCAAACCGGACGGAGACTCCAACCGCGAAGCCTCCGCCGAGTGCGAAGCCAGCAGGGGCGCAACAGCGGTAGAACGATTGAGCGTTCAGCTCTACGTGCGGCAAAGCCGCATGGGGAACCAAGTGTCTGATTCAGCAGAACAACAGAAGAAATCGAAAGCAATAACGCCTTAACCTTAATCATGGGAACATTCACCGCGCCAGCAGCATCGGGTCTCAACTACATTAATGCCGAATATGGCATTAAGTCCTGGCTGCTGACCAAAGACCACAAGCGCATCGCCCTGCTTTATCTGGGGTCGATATCGTTCTTCTTTTTTATCGGTAGCCTCTATGCCATCGCCATTCGTCTGGAGTTGCTGACTCCCCAGGCTGATCTGGTCCAATCAAGCACCTACAACAAGATGTTTACCCAGCACGGGATCATCATGGTCTTCTTTTTCCTGATCCCGTCCATCCCCGCGACCCTGGGAAACTTTCTCGTGCCGATGATGATTGGCGCGAAAGACCTGGCCTTTCCTCGTCTCAATCTCCTGAGCTGGTACATCTACCTCGCCGGCGGATTGATTACGATCTATGCCCTGCTGGCCGGCGGAGTCGACACCGGTTGGACCTTCTATACGCCCTACAGCACGACCTTTTCCAACTCTTATGTGGTGGCGACAGGCCTGGGAATTTTCATCAACGGGTTCTCATCAATTCTTACCGGCCTGAACTTTATCGTCACGATTCATACCATGCGCGCGCCCGGCATGACCTGGTTTCGGCTGCCGCTCTTTATCTGGGCCCATTACGCTACCAGCCTGGTCATGGTGCTCGGCACCCCGGTAATCGCTATTACCATTTTGCTGTTGGCCTTTGAGAGACTGGCGCATATCGGCATTTTCGATCCGGCGCTCGGCGGCGACCCAGTGCTGTTTCAGCATCTGTTCTGGTTTTACTCCCATCCCGCCGTTTACATCATGGTGCTGCCAGGCATGGGTGTGGTTAGTGAATTGATCGCCAACTTTTCCCGCAAGAATATCTTTGGTTACAAGTTCGTCGCGTTTTCCAGCCTGGCGATCGCTGTTTTTGGTTTTCTCGTGTGGGGCCATCACCTCTTCGTCGCCAGCCAGTCGGTCTATGCGGGAATGATCTTTTCGTTCCTGAGCTTCGCGGTGGCAATCCCTTCAGCCATAAAAGTTTTCAACTGGACGGCGACGCTTTACAAGTCTTCGATCTCTTACGAGACGCCAATGCTTTATGCGCTCGGCTTTATAGGCCTCTTTACTATTGGCGGTATGACTGGATTGTTTCTGGCAGCCCTGGCGGTTGACGTGCATTTAAGCGACACGTACTTCGTCGTGGCCCACTTCCACTACATCATGGTCGGCGGGACGCTGCTCGCTTATCTCGGCGGCTTGCATTACTGGTGGCCCAAGATCAGCGGCCGCATGTACCCGGAAGGCTGGGGGAAGTTTTCCGCGCTGATAGTGTTCGTGGGATTCAATCTGACATTTCTGCCGCAGTTCATACTCGGCTACATGGGTATGCCGCGTCGCTATCATGTCTATCCGCCGGAATTTCAGGTGCTGCATGTTTTGTCCACGGCCGGCGCTTCGATTTTGGGAGTGGGGCTACTGATCCCCTTGTTCTATCTGATTTGGTCGATGCGCTACGGCCGCATCGCCGAAGCGAATCCATGGCACCTGCCGGGCCTGGAGTGGCGCACCACTTCGCCACCGCCGACGGAGAACTTCGAGCACACGCCGGTAGTGACATGGGAAGCTTACGAGTTTGCCCCGATTGAAGAGATGAAGGTGATCGGCAAGTTTCGGCCGCACGTTAAGAAGGTCTGAGTGGGACAGTGAGCGGATCGGAATTCAATACCCAGGGTAGCCGCGGCGGCAACCTGGGCTGAAGGTCTGAACCGCTTCGTGGTACTTGATCAGAGGTTCCTGAAATCTCTTCGGCACGATACGGAGAAGAGCATTGGCAGAAGGTTACGTAGCGACTGAACACAACCAGAGCCATCCGGCGCTGCAACACCATTTCGAGAACATGGAGCAGCAGCGAGAGGCGGGCACGCTGGGCATGTGGGTTTTTCTGGTAACCGAAATAATGTTTTTCGGCGGCATGTTCCTGGCCTACGTCATTTATCGCTCAGCGTATCCAGCATCGTTTGCCGCCGCCAGCAATCACCTCGATATCAAACTGGGAGCCATCAATACCGGCGTGCTGATTTTCAGCAGTTTGACGATGGCTTTGGCGGTGTACAACGCGCAGGTGGGGCAGCGGCGCCTCTCGATCATTTTCCTGATAGTGACAATGGCCCTCGGTCTAACGTTCCTGGGAATTAAGGGAGTTGAGTATCACGCCAAGTACACAGACAGTCTTATTCCGGGAAAGCTCATTCCCGGCCGTCCCTTCAATCCGGAGGTGGCCAGGCCTGGAGAGGAAGCGGATACGCACAAGTTGCATTTGATTCCCGGCGCCACCGTTCAAAACGTCCAGATGTTCTACTGGATCTATTTTGCTTTAACGGGTGTGCATGCGTTGCACATGATCATAGGCGTCGGCTTGCTTTCATTCATTCTCTACTCGTCGCTGCGTGGCCGTTACAGTCCCGAATACCACGCGCCGGTTGAGATCTCAGGACTGTACTGGCACTTCGTCGATATCATTTGGATTTTTCTGTTCCCACTGCTCTATTTGTTGGGAAGGCATTTGGAGTAGGACAGGCATTCCTGCCTGTCAATTGGACTTTTAAAGAAAGAGACAGACAAGAATGTCCGCCCTACGGTTATGAGCGAGCATATTGTTTCCCGAAAAGTCTACTTCGCGATCTTCGGCGCGCTGATGGTTGGTACTGCGGCCACCGTCATGGTGGCGTTTGTCGATCTGGGTGGACAATTCAATACCGTAGCGGCCCTGACAATCGCGGTAATTAAAGCCACGCTGGTGGTGCTCTATTTCATGCACGTGCGCTACAGTTCCCGCTTGACCTGGGTGATTGTTGGTTCCGGGCTCTTCTGGCTGGGGATAATGTTTGCTTTGACCCTGAGTGATTACCTGACGAGGGGCTGGCTCCCACCGCGTTGATTGCTGGTGCGAATCCTTGCTACTTACCGCTCTGTTCTGTCTCGGCCAAAAACAACTTCTCGTTGCGAACCGTGATCAGGCGATTGCATGTCGGACAGGTCAGATGAAGCGTGGCATCCGAGGTCCGGATGGGCGTCCCGCATGCAGGGCAGGGGGCGCTTATCTCATTTCCTTTGAAAAGATCCCGCATCATAAAAACCGGCAAGATGAGGCCGGCGATTAGCAAAGGGATACCAAAGATCAAGCCTATGCTGGTTCCTTCACCCAGGGTGAGTGCGATCACCAGACCGGCAATAAAAAGGATCAGGCCGACGGCAATCGCAAACGAAAAGCCGTAGGCACTGTCGAAGGTTCGCTCCGGCTTCGTCGCCTCGTCTGGTTTAGCTTCCATTTGTAGATCTCCTTTGCCGCCCTGGCGTGACGCACACCGCAAACTAACGGTTTGCGTTATAGGGTTGAAAACGACTTTTACTCTGCCGACTTACTGGTTGTCAACGTGAACTTTGCGTAGCTTGAAAGAGCGGGGGCAAGCCCGCCTTCCTGACTGCAAGTGTTCCTAGTTGAAAGTTGATACTTCACTCTTTGATGCTGACCATGCTCTGCGTTCTGCGCCACTCTGTGGTTTAATTACGGCGAACATTTAATATTGTGACTACTACTGCGACTAAAATGGCTTCTGAAACTCCATTCGAGAAATTCCTGGACCAGCATGACGAAGAAGCATGGGCCGCGACGCTGACCACGCTTTTGCGCTCAATTCACGAAGTGGACAAGACGGGGACGCAAATCTGGTTTGCGTTCTATCCACTTTCACTCTATCGCGCGCTGCAAGCTGCGGATGATCAAGCGAAACTGGTCCAGGAGTTATTGCTGCAGGGTAATTACTATCTGAAAGATCAGATCGACTCGTCGCACAAGTTTCTCTACGGCCATCGCTATTGGCCCGCAGTCAAACGAGCTGTAGAAGGACACGCCACCGGGGCAGCACAGACCGAAGTCTATGCCACTAAGCTCGCCGATCAGATTCTTGAAGTTGCCCGTAGCGTCGCGCTGAGCTCAAAAGTCGATGAATCGCTGGTCCTAGGCATCACCGCCGTCGCCTTCATGACTGTGCAACAGACGGGACTGACTGCCTTCAAAGCGGCGCCGGGAAAAAGTCTTCTCGACAAGAAGCAGGCGCGCAAATCGCCCGAGCAGATGCTGGCCGATCGCGCGAAGGACGATAGCCAGGGCTTATTTGGTTTTCTGAGGACTGTTGACAAGAAGTGGACAGTCACCTTTGACGAGAACGACGACAGCGCTAAATACAAACTGAATAACACGCAGGACCTCGCCTGGGGCGCGGCCGACGATCGTTCACGCAACTGGCGCGAAATTGATCCGCGTCGCATCGAAGGTCCGATTCCCGTCGAGTGCCGCTCGGCGTCCTGCGGCACATGCTGGGTGGGTGTTCTGGGTGGGGCCGAGAAGCTGGCGGACGTTGCCGCGCGTGAAGGAAAGAAGATCAAGGAGTTTGGCTACATCGACACGACCGAGCCCCGGCCGCTGATTCGCCTCGCCTGCCAGGCGGAGGCCCACGGCGCG
>JBDUCF010000408.1:0-2937 GCA_040003545.1 Pyrinomonadaceae bacterium
TGAAGTCTGAAACGAAAGGTTCCCGACGTACAGTTTGGTAGCCATGTGGATATACCTCTCCTGTGGAGTGCTAAGAAGCTTCCAATCGAAGTGTGCTTCGGAGTAACGGCAGCAGCGAAGACTTGCGTTATGGTGCTCTTAATTTGAGCGGCTTCCAAAGTTAAAATCAAGGCCTGCTCTCGAACCATCCAAACGCCGCCGCCAATCTAAAGGCGCGGGGCGCATCACCGTTGATGCGCGAGAGAAGGAGTAACTCGACTATGATGCACTATTTACGGGCAAAGTTGCAAGGAAACGGCCGATCTGGATAGTGGGTAGATGTGCGTTGTTGGCGATCGGCGCCCCGCTCTAATGATGTCTGAAGCAGCCGATTGCTCAAAGCTTGAGAAAGAAAACCGGGGCAAGTGCTGCAAGCCCGGCGCAGGCTTGTGTTGCCAGCACCAGCAGCGCCTGACTTGGAGTCCGCGGTAGCCACTTGATAGCGAAAAATGCCACGACTGGCATTTGTGCACCCATGAGGATCTGCCAGAGGTGGGCAGCGGTACCCTCATCGGCTTCACGGGCAATACCGTACATCGCAACATGACCTAGCACTACGGCCAGCGCGGCGAATGACATTACCAGTGGAAGAAACGCGCTGGGCTTTCTCATTATTGAAATATTCATTTGTCAGTCTCCAGAATGGATTTCGAGTCGCGCCTCATAAAGAGACCCAACCAGTGTAAAGCGCTTTGCCGTGTAGAGCAAGTTAGAGTTTGGAATGGCGCCGGGGGAGATTATTGCCAGAGCTGGAGTTATGAATCGCTTATCTGGCCGAGGCACGCAGACTCTGCGCGATTAGCGGAACGACGCGGCGGGGGACGGCTATCGCTTGCTTGATATGTCGCTCATTCGTGAAATGGCCCGCCACGTATATTCCCGGGACGTTCGTTTCGAACGTTTCAGGATCATAGACGGGAACTTCGCTGACTTTGCCTTTTTCGATCTTCACTCCAATTTGCCGCAGTAATGTCAGATCGGCATCGCTGCCGACCAGCACGAAGACGACATCGTTCAGAAAAGTCACCGACTCGCCTTGTTCGGTAACCAATCGCACTTCACGTTCCGTAATTTCCTCGAGATGGTCGTAGAGAACTACCCGCAGCCGGCCTTCAGCGACCTCGCGCTCCAGAGGCATGCGCACCCAATGTTTCATCGCGCCGGCCTTAGGATCGCGATTCTCCCAATCACTGCGCCAAATGGCCAACGTGGTGCGCGCGCCCTCCTCCGCAAGAAAGAGGGCCGCTTCGGCGGCGCTGTTGCCGCCACCCACAACCAGCACTTCCTTGCGCACGTAAGGATAAGGCTCCACAAATCGGTGATGGACCTTTGGCAAGTCTTCGCCGGGAACCTTCAGCCAGCGCGGATGGGCCATCGCCCCGATGGAAAACAGCACGCGCATCGCGTGGTACGTATCGCGCGACGTTCGCACCACGAAGCCCTCCGGTTCGTCACGTTCGATGCCGATTACCTCTTCATCCAGATTGATGCGCAGATCTCGATCCAATGCAAAATGGAGATAATAGGAGAGCAATTCTTCCCGAGTCGGCTTTTCGCGAATTGGTTTCAGCGCGCCCTCTTCCATCTCCAGCTCATCAGTCGTTGAAAAAACCGTGCGGCCGATGGGATAGCGATGAATGGTGCTGGCGATGACACCCTTTTCGATAACCAGGTAGTTCAATCCCTCGAGCGCCGCCGCAGCGGCCGCCGACAGCCCCGCCGGTCCGGCGCCGATGATTAAGAGGTCAAGGTGATCTTCGTTCATTTAAGTCGAGTCTAATCGACAGGAAGGCTTCCAGCCAAAGGGACAAGAAAAGGAAAAGTAGCCTTACCAACCACCCCCCCGCTACCGCAGGCGGTACTGACCGGCGCAATGCGGGCGCGGACGTCCGCGCTGCCGGCAATAGTAGCGGGCCTCCAAGTTCGAAACTGCACCGTGCGAAACTATCGCGACTAGAGAATCAACTCTCCCCGCACGACAACTACTGAAGGCCCACCAACGCGAACCTGCTGGACACTGCCCGGCGCACCCTTCACTTCCAGACTGATCCGGCTCGGACGATTGATAAAGTCTCCCTGCTCGATAACGAAACGATAGACGCCGTCAACCGGCTCGACGCCGGCCGCGTCATGATGCACCAGGTATGCACCGAGCGCGCCGGCGGCGCTTCCGGTTGCGGGATCCTCTCCAATGTTGTCGCCGAGGAAAAAGCGAGCGTGCGCGCGCGCTTCGCCAATCTCGATTGTCTCGCGCGTAAACGCATAAACTCCGGTGGCGCCCGCCCTCTGGTAGATTTCGCTAAGCAATTCGGGGTTGACGCGGCAATGACTTAGATCAGCCAGCGCGCGCACCGGCACGGCGACGATGTTTAAGCCCGTGGAGATGACTTGAATTGGCAGGTTCTCGTCCAAATCTTCGCGAGCCAGCCCCAGCGCACGCGCCGTGTCCGCTTGCTCGTGACCATCATCAATCTCTCCGCGGATCTCGAACTTTCCCTGCGTCATCACAACGCGCGCCGGCTCGCTGTCTTTGAACTCGATATCCACCCGCAGCAAACCGATTCCGAGTTCCTGAATGATCTGCGTCGAGCCATTTCCTCCCTCAGGCAAAGGAACGATGCCTTCGCGCGCGAGCACGTTCCATGTGCCAACGACGGGGTGGCCGGCAAAGGGCAGCTCGGAATTCGGAGTGAATATGCGCAAGCGTCTCAGCGCGCTTTTATCTTCGGGCGGCAAAACGAAAACAGTTTCAGACAAGTTCATCTCGCGGGCGATCTGCTGCATCTGTTCCGGGGGGATTCCTTCGGCTTCCGGAAAAACCGCCAGCGGATTTCCGGCAAACGCGCGGTCGGCAAATACGTCGAGTTGAATGAATTGGTATCTAGTCACGTTCAGGTT
>JBDUCF010000409.1:0-2936 GCA_040003545.1 Pyrinomonadaceae bacterium
CGTGACCGTCGACGAATAAACGAAAATGAAAAAAAGTAGAGAAAGCCCGTCGACACTTAACTTAGTTTTCATATGAATTTAGCCGTGTACGTTAAATGGAAGAACCTGAATGTGTTTGATTATCTCTACGAAGGCCTAAGATTTGGCGCGCAAATGGATAAATCACGGTTCAGGTTCTCCAAACGTTCCCGCGGGACCATCGGCTCGCACCAACTCTTTTCTCTCTTCCAACAGCCCGAGACGCATGGCCTCGAATGCTGGCAGCCGGTTGATGGCAGGCATTGGCGCGTTGCCGCGCGCTGAGAACCAGATGATTTGGTTGAGGGTGCGCGGATCAGCCATGTCCGCGTGTGACATGTCTTGCTCAGTCGTGCGCTCCATCCAGTAAGCGGTAGCCGCGTCTCGCGCCCGTGGATTCATTAAGTTGTCGGAAGCGACGCTGGGAAGTTGCGCTTCAAATGGTCGCAAGTCAGCTTCTGCTACGAAGATATTCATAGGGACTGCGGTGGCATCGAGCTGGTTCATCGGCTCTATTCCCAGTAACAGTTCCAACGTCCGAATCAAGCTGACCGTGTTGTGAAATTCGTGAATCAGCAGGCCCGGCCGGTTATATGCACTGATCACCAGCGCTGGGGAGCGATGCGCATCGACATGATCCGGTCCATCCTGCGCGTCGTCTTCAAGGATGAAAATTGCGGTGTCTTTCCAGTACGGACTTTTCGAAACCGTCTCGACCAGAAGCCCAACGGCATAATCGTTCTCGGCAACGAGGAATTGTGGCGTCGGACTGCCGGCTTTAAGCCCCTCCGTGTGGTTGTTCGGCAGGCGCATTATAGAAAGGCTGGGCATCCTATCTGGTTTTCCGGCATTGCGATCTTCTACGAATCCGCGAAATTCATCCAGCCATACACCCAACCTGGACGTGCCACGGAAACGAGCGTCGGAGTGCGTGAGACTTATCAGCGGCTTAATCTGTCCGGCAGTTTCCTTCGCGGCGCGATATGAATCGATGGTCATTGCGTCCGGCGTATCGATGTCAAAAGTGCGAAACGAATTGCTATGGTGACCTTCGAGCGATTTCTTGGTGGGAAATGCCGAGACCGTTGGCGAAATGTCCGGATAAGATTTTGACCGATTTGAACGCACTGCGGCTATGTCGGCTTCGGAGAGAGTCGCGACGAACTCACCGTAGTTCCGATACGTTAGACCAGCCCGCGCGGCGGCGTCCCACAAGTAGAGTGTTTCTGGCTCAGCCACATCGCGCGAGCCGTTCAGGTAAGGAATGAAACGCCGCATAAAGTTGGCAACGTCTTCCGCCAGGGCCTTAGGTCCAAACAGTGGCGGCGCGCCGCGCAGCGGGTCGTAGTTCGGCAGTCTGTTGAAGCCTTCGTAGTCATAGCCGCGTCCGCGTCCGCTGTAATCCCAACGATATGCTTTGTCGACGTAGTCGCTGGAAAATGCCGCTGTGCACCAGTTATGCCCATCCGGACTCGCCTCTGAATTGACGAAGAAGCGGTCGAAGAGTCCAAAACGCAGCGCCAATGCGCGCTGGTTGGGTGTGATGTGCTGGGCTTCCCCTGTGGGGCGCTGCGCTGCGTCGCCGGCGCCGAAGATCGCCAGGCGTGGATCGCCATCTGCTTGCTGACCGTTCCCAGCTTGTCCAACGTCGCCGAAGACCTGATCGTAAGTGCGGTTCTCTTTGATCACATAAATTACGTGTTTGATGGGTGATGGCTCACGAAATAACTTGCTCCGTTCAGCGCCCAGCAGGCCGTTGTTACGCATCGCTTGCTGAGTGTACCGGGCCAGAGCGGGCTCCTCGGGAATCGGAATCGCACTGATATTGCCGACTACAACAGTGACGCTATACTCCCCACCCTGTGAGCTGCCGCGACCACTGCCGGCCGGAAAACGATCGTTCGGCGCGTTTGGCGTACGGCCTGAATTGTTTACGACAACTGAGGAATTCTCTACACCAGTACCTTTCCCATTGCCGACAAAAACGGTTTTGCCCACGATCGCTACCGCCGAAGGATATTGTCCAGTGGGAATAAAACCGCGGATCTGACTGCGATCTTTGTCGCTTCGTGTCGCGTAGGCCGGCTGTTCACTAGTGCCAGAGTTATTGAGGGATGTTTTCGACAACGCCACAACAGCGAGCGAATTACTCTTAGCGTTGGCAACATACAAAGTCTCGCCGTCGGCGCTCAACGCCAGGCTTTCCGGACTGTTTCCTGGCTGCACGTTTTCGGCCAGGCGAACACTGATCCGTTCAACTTCGCGGTCATAACGAGTATCAATCATCGACACGCTGTCGTCGTCAGCATTGACCGTGTAGAGGCGGCTGCGTGTGCCGTCCCAGATCATGGCCGCCGGGTGGTGGCCCACAGGAACATAGGACACCTTGGGTTTGTTGGTAACGAGGTCGATTACAGCGATCGAGTTATCGTTCCAACATGAAACGTAAACCTTCCTTGTTGAACCACCCAGATACGGCTCGCCCCTACCTGTCAGTGGACCTGGCGGAATCGCGATAACTCCATACGGATAAGTGAAGTGTTCGGAGCTTTGCATGCTTTCTCGGTTACGGCCAGCGAGATCTAGCCTCGTCAGTTTCCTGGCACCGCGCAGATCGCTCACTATACCCAGGCTGTCACCAAGATTGTTGGCGACGAACAGCGTGTTGCCGTCCGGACTGATCGCAAGGCCGGTCGGATAGACGGGCGCGCGATCGTCGTTGTAGCGAGGTGAAGCAGCAGCGGAGGCAAATCCAGTAACGTCTATGAAAGGGGCCGTTACCGTCGTATTCGGGCCAGCCGAAGTTGGCGTAATTGGTGTTTGACTGCCGGGTAGAAAGCGAAACATCCAAATCTTGTTCTCGAAACCTCCCGCGGCAAAAAGCACGTAGGCGCCATCGTCGTCCGCTTGCGGTGAAA
>JBDUCF010000410.1:0-2932 GCA_040003545.1 Pyrinomonadaceae bacterium
CAAGGCCAATCCAGTTGCCAATTCTTCTCCATATGTTTTGATCGGCCTTCGCCATCTCAACCTTATAATCTCTCTCTCTTACTTAAACGTCGCCGCATATCGGACAATCTGGTCGACGAGTGATGTCGGCGGTAGTAGCAGGCGCGACATCGAGCAGGTCCGCCTCGCGCCAGTTAAATTGGTTCACTCCCTGAGGCCAACCCATTAAGGCCCGATAAACAAACGTGACCGTGAATGAAGCTGCCAACAAGCAGCTGGAGATAATTGCGGAAGCGCATGGGGAAGAACTCTCTGGATCAAGATTCGGTAACGCACACCAGAGGCAAGGATCGAGAGCGGAGGCACCTTGGAGGAAGCATTGGCAGCGCATGCCG
This sequence comes from Pyrinomonadaceae bacterium, assembly GCA_040003545.1. Taxonomy (GTDB): domain Bacteria; phylum Acidobacteriota; class Blastocatellia; order Pyrinomonadales; family Pyrinomonadaceae; genus DASXRU01. The sequence continues at coordinate 375 of JBDUCF010000410.1, forward strand.
TCACGGGACAGCATGGTGAACACCGCCGGTATGTGTCGTTTGCGCGCTTCCCGGACGCAACCTAGTCGACACGCGTTATTGTCTACGCCGACAACTAGAACGTCTGCAGGCAGGGCAAATTGTTCGATCGCTTCTTCAAAGCGTAACGGGATTCCTGTAATGCTGGCACCACCCACCGCGTGAGAAACGATATTTCGTGCCAGCCTTACACCCTTGCGGTGGCCGAGATCTTCGGCAAAATAAACTTGCCTAGATAGGTTTGTTCGGTCAACCAGGTCATCGTCGGCAATGGTTATTGATCCGGCACCACAGCGCGCCAGGGCGAGAGCGACCCAACTATTTAGCCCACCGCCTCCTACTAGAAAAATTCGGGCATCGGCAAGTGCTGGTTGATCGTGGCCGGGAACACCCTCATGACGAACAAACACATCCGGCTCCGCCGGATGAGAAGCTGGAACCGGCATGGCCTTGAAGGTCTCAACATCTTTAGGCCGTTCCAATAGTTCGTCCGGAAACGGCTCAGAATTCGAGACGGAAAATTGTTTCATGCGATTCCTCCCTGATAATGCCCGGACCAACTACTTCTAATGCTAGGCAGCGGTTCTCCAACGCGGTTCCCCAAAAACGAATCCAGCGATCTTGGACCATAATGGCGCTAACCAAATCTGCGGAGTAGTCGCGCAACCAGTCTTCATGCTGAGCTAAGTCGGTGAAGCTGGGTCGCGTCCATTCCTTGCCGGTGCCAGGATGGGAATGTACCCACAAGGCAAAATGAGTTTGGGTCAGTTCCATAGCAATGAACGCGCGCGCCAGCTTTTCGGGATCCGCCCGAACATGCCCGCTGCTCGCCTTGCCTGTCACTTCAAACACCGCCCCGATGTTGACAACGTTCTCGCTCCGCTTGCCACTGGCAACCAACATCCTTTCCGCAGGAAAGAGATTGTGATGTATTTGGTAGATCAAGTCCGAAGTGATCTTTATGCAGGTGGTTTGGTTGGCTCCTGAAGTTGGGGTGGGAATCGCCAACTCATCGTGATTGCCGTTCTCTACGCCGTTTTCCACGAGAAAGAGTAGATTGAGTACCAAGGAGGAAATGACGCCAGCCTGAAAGTGACTGTCAAGTTTCTGCTGTTGAATGGCGTTTTGTAGACGCGTTCTTTGGCCGGCGAGTACGTCGTTCACTTTTTCCTCGCTAAGAATCGGACTGTTCAAAAGCATTTTATCAATAGCTCTCTTGGTTTCTGTCAGACTACGTACAGCAGAATGCAGAGCCTCGGTCTCAGCAAGAGTGGTCGACGACGTCACCATGCGCTTAGCTTCATCCCGGTAAACTTTGCCAAGCCGCTTTGATAGGGAATTGAGTCTCGTCCGGATCGGATCGTCAGGCCCTTTGTGCCAGAACTTCACTTTCATCATCCTCACCTCATCAACTATTGAGTGACTCATCAAGGACGCGTTCCATATACAGAATGGCATCATCAGGATTCTGCGCCGGATGTCGCCAGTGCAGTTGGAACCAGGGAGCATGGTGTAGCTGGAAACATGGTCCATGAGGGTGTCGCTTGATTTCCGCAGGGGGATCCGCGATATAGGCGGTAACCTGGCGGTGATGAATCGTTATTCGCCCGTCAAAGAATCGCGGGCGACCTGTCCGCCGCTCAACAAGCTGATACGATCCTTCATAGATTTCTTGGCCGTTGTTTGTACGGCGTGTCCAGCCTCGTTCGTCCCATGCACCCCGGCGCGGCGGTTCAATACGCTCGGCGCCGGCAGGTGGGATTGTTATGCTCTTTACAGGCAAGGGTTCAATCAGAGCCGAGACACGGACCGGCGCCGTTGGTGCGACGAAGACCCGCGGCGTTACGCGCACCGGTTGAGGCGGAGAGATGAGAATCGGGTTTGCCGGTTTTACTATGATTGGTGCGCCAGCGGCTCCAGGCGAGACTACTACCGTAATTGATCGGCCAATGGTTATAGGAGAACTCTGTTCAGACCCGTGTTGTAGACTCTCTGTGGGATATGTTTCATCGATCTTGAGCGGACTAGCGTTCCGGTGAAACCGCGGAACAACAGGATTAACGCTCAGTGATGCCGGGCTTCGGATAAGCTGGCAAGAAGGAATGGGCAAGGCAAACCTGTGCCTTGCCCATTCCCGATTGGCGACAAGAGCAAGAGTCACGAACGAGATTACCAAAACTGCAATCAGTAGTCCCTCCATGACACCTCCTAGACGTGAGATGGAAATTGACCAGCCTCAACATCTGCTTTGGTCGCGAAGACTTTCTGCCCGTCTGCCACCGCTTGATAGAGGTCATCGTTGAATCCGAAAGCTCCGCCCTCCGGGCGGCTAAGCTGAAAGCCGTTGAGATTCAACTTCGACACGATATCGCGCGGCTTAGTGCCGGGCAGAATTTGCACGTCTTTGTATTCCCGTTTGCCATCTGTTCCGGCCACGGAAATTATGATTGTTTTCACTATCTCCTCCTTTGAAAACCCTCAAGAGCGAGGGGTGGTTCAGCGCCTCGAGCATGATCTACCATGGGTGGCCGAGAAATAAA
>JBDUCF010000411.1:0-2926 GCA_040003545.1 Pyrinomonadaceae bacterium
CCGGTATAGAGCAACTCAGTCGCCTTTGCCAAACCGATAACCCGCGGCAACAAATACGCGGCGCCCATATCGGCGCCTGAAAGACCAACCTTCACGAAAAGGAAAGCAATCTTTGCAGCTTCGCTGGCAATGCGAATATCAGATGCTAACGCGATGCACGCGCCAGCGCCGGCGGTCGTGCCGTTGAGGCTTGAGATGACGGGCTTGGGGAGACTGCGTATGTTGCGCACTAACTCGCAGGTCATACGCGTGAACTCCAGTAAGCCTTCCACATCACGCGCGAAGAGTTTGCCGATAATGTCGTGAACATCGCCGCCTGAACAAAACGCGCGTCCAGCCCCGGTTATTACAACAACCCGGACATCGTCTTCATCGCGCAGGGCCAGGAATGTATCGCTAAGTTCCCGATAAACTTCGAAGGTGAGCGCATTCAGACGTTCGGGCCGGTTGAGCGTGATGGTGGCAACGCCTTCGCGGAGATTGTAAAGAAAGCTCTGAGGCTCAAACATAACTGCTATCTGAAAGAGTTAAAGGTGGAAAGTTAGACGCGTCACATTATCGCCACTGCTTCGATTTCGACCCTGGCTTCGTCATCAAGCAGGCCCTTCACTTCAACCAGCACCATCGCTGGGAAGTGTTTACCGAGTCGCCCGCGATAACGCTCGCCAATCTCACGAGTCCTTTGTTGATATTCCTTCTTGTCGGTAACGTAGATGACAAGACGAACTATCTGTTCGGGCTTTCCCCCGGCTTGATCGACTACCGCGACTACGTTTGCCAGAGCGCGGTCAAACTGCTCGACAAAGTCCGGGCTGACGATCTTCTGCTGTTCGTTCCAGGCAATTTGTCCCGCGACGAAAAGCAGCCGGGCGCCGGGTTCGGTCAGGACGCCGTTTGAGTAGCCGCTCGGAATGCCCAGCGAGGCAGGATTAATGAACTTGATGGTCATAGACAGAGGGAGATAACACTACGGAGTGGCTGTTTTCATCAGAGAACTGGAAATGGTGACTGAGCGGCATTTGTTGCTGACTACGTACCGTCGACGAAGCAGCAAGGTATTAGATTCTGTCTGGATGAGCAAGGGATTAATACCCGGGGTCCCCAGCGCGGCGGCTCTGCTGGGGTGGTAGTGCCCCCTAGCGAATGAACTCCGTCCAAATAACCGAAGAGGCCGCCTCTTCCAAGGCGACCTCTGCGGAATTTGGCGGTGGATCAGGTGCTGCTAAAGGATTTTGTCCAGACGCGAGGCCAGTTGGTTGGCGAGATTTCCGCTCGGATCAAAACCGCGAATTGGATCGCCATGTACATTGCCCTGCTTGTCGAGAATGACAATCGACGGCAGCTGATCGATGCCAAACTTCTTAGAGATCTGGCCGTCCGGATCGCGCAGCACGGTGACTTTCAGACCATACTTCTGAGCGAACGCTCGAAGTTGTTCGTCCGTCGCGAAGTTCTTCGACTTTTCATTCTCGGATTCCGTGCTTACGAAATAGACGACGACGCCGCGGTCACTGTACTCGTCGGCTAGTTTTCTGACTCCCTGAAGCTGGGCCCGGGAAAGGGGAAGCCATGAGGCGCCAAAAGCCAGCACCACTACTTCACCACGCAGGCTCTCGGAAGTGACGGTTTGCCCGTCAATTGACCGCATCGAAAAATCGACCGAGCCTGAGTCCCTCTTCTGTGAGAGGGCGAGAGGCGAGACGATTAGCAGCAAAACAAACGCTGCCATGAAGGTCTTGCATTTCATCAGAAACATCATTTTCTCCTTCGCCGCTCAAATCCCAAGGGCCGCTACTGGCTGCCAGCAACCCGAGGCCTTCGGACCGGCACTGCATTAGATGACCAACGGAACGGTTTAGGTTGGGTCAGTCGACGTTTCCCATGTTCAATCTGGTTATCGAGGATCCTGGTCTTTCGGAGCAAAACCGAAGATTTCCTGGTGCAACGCATAGTAATCATCCCATGTATCCATATCCCGCGCAATAAAGGGAGAACCCACAGGCATTGTTCGAAGCTGGTCTCTGTGTAATGCAAGGAAAGCTCTCAATCCGCCTGGACCAAGATTTAGGAGTTCCGCGCGAAAACTGAGATCGACGAGTACAGGATGTCCTCCACGACCTGCGAAAACCGGCTTAACCAGCTTCGCTCCCCGGCTCCATTCGTTGAGGACCACTTTGATGACTTCGAGAGGCACAGCGGGCTGGTCGCTTAAAGCAATCAGGGCCGCTTTGGCCTCTTGCGGTAGCTCTCTGACAGCGCACGCTATTGAAGCACTCATCTCGCTTTCAGGATCGGGATTGAGGGCAAAGTCTAAGCGAAGGTCACGGAGACTCTTTTGTACCTCATCTGCTCTATGGCCCAGCACGACGACAATGCTTTCGACGCCTCCGGCGCGGAGGTTCCCGATGCAGCTGCGAATAACTGTTGTTTCACCGAACGGAAGGAGAGGCTTAAAAGCGCCCATGCGCCGTGAGCGGCCAGCGGCGAGAAGTATGGCCACAACACCTGTGGTCTTTGGTTTTAGGTCTTTGGTCTTGGTCACTGTCGCGTGAAGTTAAGTTGCGGGCAAGTCTTAGTCAAAGATCAAGCTCGAAGGCCAAAACACCGGACTTCAACTATTGTGTTGCAGCCAATTCCCGGAGGGCGCGAAGCGTGTACTGGCGTGTCATCTGTTTGCGCCAGTTCATAACAAAATCGGTGTTGTCGAGAGGGCGAGCTCTGTTGTATGCAGCTTCAGCGGCGGCCTGAATATGATCGTCATCGAGTAACTGACCAATCAGCACTTCGCCTGCTTCTTTCACTTCTAGCGGTGACGGTGCGATACCGCCAAGAACAATGCGGGCGTTTTTTACTGGGACCGCGGGCGTCTCGCCCGCCTGTTTTTCCCCTTCGTCGATTTGAACCCAGGCGGCAACCCCCAACACGG
>JBDUCF010000412.1:0-2922 GCA_040003545.1 Pyrinomonadaceae bacterium
GCACTGTTTGTTCGACGAGGTTACCTCCATTAAGTGGTTTCCCTCTGTGTAATCTGCGTAATCTGCGAACCGTCTTTCTATCAGTTTGGTTTACAAGAGAAGATGAGAAGAATCGATCAGTTACGGCGCACGCGGAGTGCAACCATGACGACGCTGACGGCGCTTTGCACGATCGCGGCGGTCGGCATTCTGCTGATCATTCTGGGCTACATTGCGATGCAGGGCATCGGCGTCCTGAATATTCGCTTCCTGGTCGATAGCCCCCGACCGGTCGGCGAGGGGGGCGGCATTGGCAATGCGATCCTGGGCACGGTGATGCTGCTCTTGCTTTCGTCTGTGATCGGTCTGCCTTTGGGAATAGCCGTCGGGATTTATCTCTCCGAGTTTGGCGCCGGACGCTTTGGCAGCCTGATTAGATTTCTGACCGATACCCTAACGGGCATTCCCTCAATCGTTACCGGTGTCTTTGTCTACACTATTGTGGTGGTGCCCCTGAAGCATTTTTCCGCGCTGGCCGGCGGCATTGCACTGGCATTGATCATGATTCCGATTGTCGCCCGCACTACGGAAGAGATAATAAAACTTGTGCCGCAAAGCTTGCGCGAAGGGGCGCTGGCCCTGGGAGCCCCACAGTGGAGAGTGACAATGGGTGTAGTCATTCCGGCAGCAGCTTCTGGTATTGCCACCGGGGCCATGCTGGCAATCGCGCGAGTGTCAGGCGAAACTGCGCCGTTACTCTTCACCGCTTTCGGCAGTCGCTTCTTTAGTTATTATCTGGACCAGCCCATCGCGTCACTAACAGCGCAGATATACAACTATGCGATCTCGCCCTACGATGACTGGCATGCGCAAGCCTGGGCGGCAACATTGGTTTTGATGACTCTGATTCTGTCCATCAATATCGTGGTCCGGTTTCTCACGCGCAAGAGGTTTTAGTTTTAAGATGATACCAGCGCAGACAGTTAAACCCAGGATCGAAGTGCCCCAACGCGTTGGCGAGAATTCATCTCCCCAGGCAATTGACGCTAAGATCGCGGTGCGAAACCTGAACTTCTACTATGGTAAAGCCCAGGCGCTGCACGATGTTTCCCTGGCCATCCCGGAACGAATCGTGATGGCCTTCATCGGACCGTCGGGTTGTGGTAAGTCTACTTTCCTGCGCACGCTGAATCGGATGAACGATGTAATTCCCGGGACCCGCGTCGCCGGGGAGGTGTTAATGGACGGCAATGATATTTACGCCCCCGGCACCGATGTCGTAGAACTGCGGCGAAAAGTGGGCATGGTGTTTCAGAAGTCGAATCCATTTCCCAAGTCAATATTTGACAACGTCGCCTATGGTTTGCGAATTAATGGACTGACTGCGAACAGGACCGAGCTGGAGAATCGTGTAGAGCAGGCCTTGAAAGACGCCGCGCTCTGGGCCGAAGTCAAAGATCGTCTGAAGTCTTCGGCGCTGAGTCTTTCGGGCGGACAGCAACAACGTCTTTGCATTGCTCGAGCGCTGGCCATCCGGCCAGAGGTGGTTTTGATGGATGAACCGGCGTCAGCGCTGGATCCGGTGGCCACGCACAAAATTGAAGAGCTGATTGTTGAGCTGAAGAAGCAATACACGATTGTAATCGTCACGCATAACATGCAACAGGCGGCGCGCGTCTCCGATACGACGGCATTCTTTCTGTTGGGCAAGTTGATCGAAGTCAACTCTACTGAGAAGATGTTCACCAACCCCGATGAGAAGCTGACTGAAGATTACATAACGGGTAGGTTTGGCTGAGACTATCCACAGATTACGCAGATTACGCAGATTAGAAAGAGGGAAAGACCCCAACAGCAGTTCGTCGAAAAAGGGTCCTGACATCTTCTTTTCCGCCCTTTCGAATCTGTGAAATCTGCGTAATCTGCGGATTCTGCCAGTAGGGTTCAAATGGAACAACATCGACATCTTGACGACGAATTGAACTCGCTCCGCGACCGGGTATTACTACTGGGCGGCGAAGCGGAAGCAGCCCTCGATCGAGCGATGCATGCGCTGACAGAGCGTGACACCGAACTGGCGCGCAACGTGCTCGAGAACGATGATAAGGTCGACCAACTGGAAGTAGAAATTGATCGCCAGTGCATCGACATCATTGCTCTGCGCCAACCGGCGGCGCGCGATTTGAGGTTTGTTATCTCAGTCGCCAAAATGGCGCCGGTCATCGAGCGCATAGCGGATCACGCCTGCAACATCGCTCGCGCGGCGATCGATCTTAACAACGAGCCGGAGCTTAAATCGGTTTTCGACCTGAAACGCATGGCCGACCATGCGTTGTCGATGCTACGGGCCGCCCTCGATGCGTTCACCTCCAACGATCCTATTGCGGCCCGCGAGATAATCAAACGCGATACGGAGATCAATGATCTTTATAACCATATTTTTCATAGCCTCATTGAGTTGATGGTGTCCGAGCCGTCCACCGCCACGCGAGATGCGCGTCTGTTGCTGGTGGCGAAACACCTGGAGCGTATCGGGGACTACGTTACCGACATCTGCGAGCTTACCGTCTACATGGCCCAGGCAGCATTCATTAAGCACGTTAGGTAGGACCGACATTCTTGTCTGTCTGGGATTGATAAAACAGGAGACAGGCAGGAATGCCTGTCCTACAACGAAATGCAACGACCAATCCTAATCGTCGAGGATGATGCGGACATCTCAGAGAGTCTGAAGTACAACCTCGAGCGCGAAGGATTGACAGCCATTACCGCGGCCACAGGTGAAGCGGGTTTGGCTGAAGCGCTAAACGAAAGCCATCCGCCGCTGCTGATCATCCTCGACCTGATGTTGCCGGGAATGAGCGGCACTGAGTTGTGCCGCCGGCTCAGGCGGAGGGGTGCAGGCTGCGGGGATCGGTGGCGCCTCCAGCAGCGGCGTCGGCC
>JBDUCF010000075.1:0-9785 GCA_040003545.1 Pyrinomonadaceae bacterium
CATCTCCGAAAGCGGTCGTTATCGTTCTTTCGATCATGCCTACCGGATCTGAGAAGATAAGTGGGCTTTCAATCAGCATGGATCGGTGGACGTGGGATTGACTTTAATACTGGCAAGGGCAACGACGCGAGACAAGCGCCGCATCAAAAACCACCTGAGACCGCCCGGAAACTCCCAGCCGGCCTTGCGCTTCGCAGGGAACGAACCGGGCGGTGCTTTGTTGAAATCACGCGGACGCGTTGCATGTCGGTGAACAGGCAGTGAAGATGGACGGAGTCAACTTCGCGGCTTGCCCGAACAGAACAAAACGTGACCGCAGTCGAAACTGAGACAAACGAACGATCGGATTACCAGCTGGCGCAAGCCGCCGCCGGAGGCGACATGCAGGCCTTCGAGGAGCTTTATCAGCGCCACAATCGTCGCGTCTATTCCCTCTGCTTGCGGATGACGCAAAATGTCTCCGAAGCAGAAGACCTCGCTCAGGAGGTCTTCATCCAGCTCTTTCGCAAAATAGGCAGCTTTCGTGGGGAGTCGGCTTTAACGACCTGGCTGCACCGCTTGACGGTCAACCAGGTGCTGATGCACTTTCGCAAACGCGGCGTGCGTATGGAGCAGACGACGGAAGACGGCGAAACTCCGGTGCAGATCGTCAAAGGCACCGAAAACCCAAACTCAATGCCGGTCGTCGATCGGATAGCCCTCGACAAGGCCATTGCGCAATTGCCGCCGGGTTATCGTACGGTTTTCACGCTTCACGACATCGAAGGCCACGAACATGAAGAGATTGCGCGCATGCTGGGGTGCTCAGTAGGGACCTCGAAGTCTCAGCTACACAAGGCGCGCATGAAATTACGTGGACTTTTGAGGCAACAGAATGAGCCCCAATAGCTTCCAACAGAGTCGGCAGGTTTCTCTGGTCGCCCCGAAACCCCGGAAGCGACGGTGGAAAATGGTACAAAAGTGACGTTCCGGCGAGCGATTTCCTGGCCCGCCAGGGTCCGATTACGCAGTCTCCCCTTGATTGATTTGAGACCATGATAGTTGCGCCGCCCACAAAGTTAGAATATTTTTGCGCGACGGGTCAGAGGTAATAAAGCAATGAACTGCGAACAGTGTCATGATCTGGTTAGCGAATTTGTTGACGGATCCTTAGGCCGCCAGGATTACGCGACCCTCAATACCCATCTGGAAGAATGTCTGGAATGCTCCGACGTGCGCAAGGATCTAAATGCGATCGTCGGCTTCTGCCGCGAGCAGCGCGGTCAGTATGAAGCCCCGCCAAACGAATACTCTCTCTGGCTACGCATACGCAACGTCATTGAAAGCAGCGGCTCTTCCGCTGGCGACACAGGTTCGGCGACAAAACAGAGGACCGGCTGGCTGTCACGGGTGGGGCATAGAAGTTGGGAGCTGACGTTCCCGCAACTGGCGGCATCGGTCGCAGCAATTATTGTGGTAGTCTCGCTGGCAACCGGCGCCGGCGTTCATCGATTTGGCGGCCGGGTGTTTGGTTCCGGCGCCGCCAGCCCGAGCTCGACTCTGGCGTTAAGCGGCGCGTCCTCGGCACCCGAAGATCGCATCTGGCAACAGCAGCAGGCGATCAGCTACTGGAACCAGCGCGTGGAATTGAACAAAGCCAGATGGAGTCCCCAGATGCGCGAGACCTTCGATCGCAACCTGAAGGTCATCGATCAGGCAGTCAACGATTCGCTAACAGAGCTGCGCCGGAATCCTCATGACGAAGTTTCCGAGGAGATGCTAAACGCGGCACTTAACGACAAGATGGATCTGCTTAGAGAGTTTGCGGACCTGTGAAGTAGCGCCATTCACTGAAACTGCGCGATATTGTCCGGGCGCTGACTCGAAAGATTTCCAGCGCAAGCCGAGAGCTTGCGCCAAGACAGAGACTTCTCAGATTGATGAACCAGAGATTGACGACCATTCACCTCCTCGGCGGCCCGAGTAGTCGCAGACGCGCCGGCGCTTGTCTTCTTTTTGTCTGCTCGCTGGTCCTCGTAGTCGCGGCCAGCGGCATGGCTCAACAAAAGGTGACTCGCCGTTACCCGGCAGGCAAGAATGTGCGGCTGGAATTGCGGAACCTCTCCGGCACTATCACTGTTGAGACCTGGGACCGCGATGAGATCAAGCTAACAGCCACTATGGAATCTCCATCTGCACATCTGGCTCCGCGACAAACGGATACCGGCGTAGCCGTAGACGTGGTCGCAGATAATCGCGGCCGCAGCGACGTGGGCGATGTCAATTTCAACATCTACGTTCCCGCCAACTCGTCCGTAGACCTTGAAACAAGGCGGGGCAACATCACCGTCAGCAATATCCAGGGTGGCTTGGTGCGCGCGCACGTGTCTTCCGAGGGCGACATCATACTGAGCGGCATCAGTGCCGCGAGGGTGTTTGCTTCGAACACAATGGGCGATATTTACTTTGATGGCAGGTTTACGTCCAGCGGCACTTATGAGTTCAAGTCCAGTCAGGGCAATATCACACTCCGTATTCCCGCCGACTCTGCTTTTTCGCTTGTCGCCTGGACGCCCACGAAGAAACTGGAGATGGGCCCGTTCTGGAACGCCAGCATGAAATCCGTTGGGGACGGCCGAAAAGTCACCGGCGATGTCGGCAACGCCCAAGCCAAGGTAAGCGTTACCAACTTCCGCGGCAATATTTCCTTCCTGCCACGCTAAGCAATCGCTCAACTGTTTTTCATTTTGCGCTGGTGCTCTCGAGTGCTGGTTCGGCTCTCGACTGTTTGCCGCGGCCGACAATCAACCTCGCTTAACTAATTTGCTCCATCTGTTCCCACGTGATTTTCAACGCTCTGGAGTACAATGAGACTAAGAACTGTGATAAGAACTCGAACCGCGTTTATTTCAAGCCTGTGAAGCAATTCTGTTAGCTGGCGCATCTTGAAATGAAACTCCTCGAACCTGGGACTGGATAGATCAGAGATGAGAAGAGCCTCCCTGCGCCAACTGGCGAAAAACCCGGACCTTATTTCAGGCATTCATAACTATTGTGATCGTTGGTGCGAACGCTGCCCATTCACGGCGCGCTGTCTAGTCTATGCGAGCGAAACAGCCGATGAAGAAATGGATGATCCGGAGGTCCACGATATCAACAACGCGAAGTTCTGGCAGAAACTGGAATCAATTTTCAAAGAAGCAGGCGCCATGCTGGCCGAGTGGGCTGAAGAGGCCGGCGTTGATCTTGACGCGGTTGAAGTCGAGGAGAACGTGCAACGGGATCGCCGGGAGCGGGAGGCGGTTTGGAAAGACAAACTTTCGCTTCTCGCCCGCGAGTACGCTCAAATGGTCCAGCGCTGGTTCGAAGAAGAGTCCAGCGTCGAGCACGCCATGCACGATGATAGCGGCGCGATTGATTCTACGGAAGAAGATGTCTCGGCGACAGAGGCAATCGAGGTCGTTCGCTGGTATCAGTTTTTGATCGCCGCAAAACTTATGCGCGCGCTTGGGGGCACAACTGAAGAGTCTTATGAAGACGGCGACTACGATTCTACTGCCGTGGTTCAGCGCGATGCCGACGGCTCGGCGAAAGTGGCGCTGATAGCAATCAACCGCTCTGAGAGCGCCTGGCGCATCTTGCAGCGATCGCTGCCGGAGAAAACCGTTTCGATCCTGCCCATACTGGGCGCGCTGGAGCGAATGCGCGTTTCGGCGGAAGCGACCTTTCCAAACGCCTACGACTTCATTAGACCGGGATTTGACGAAGCGTCGTCACAGTTTATTAGTTGAGTGGGTTGAGTCCCCGACTTTATCAGTTCCTTGCGACTCTGACCGGAAGAAGAAATGAAAGGCAACATCCCAATTCCCGAGCTGCCGTTTGGCGAGGAAGTGTGGCTGATGTTGGCTGTTACCGCCGTGCGCGAGCGCCGCACTCAACAGGGAAAACCTTTTTGCGACGTAACCGCACGCAACGCCAGTGGCGGCCTGGCGCTGAAAGTCTGGGGCGAAGTCCTGGATGTCTGGAAAGAGATAACACCAGGATTGTGGGGAGTTACCGGACGGCTCGAAACTTTTCAGGATCGCCCGCAGTTCGTCGTTTCGGAATACCGTCCCATCACCCTCGAGCAATATCGCGAGCATCAACAGCACGACCCTATTCTGCCGCGGGCGTTCACCATGGACATCGAAACCCTCGCCCTGCCAGATTTTCGCGAGCGGATTGGTCCGCAACTGGAAAGAACGCTCCGGCTCGGTAACATGCGTTTGGAACAACAACAGCGATACCTTGAGGACATCGCCGCCGAGGAGGAACGTTGTTATCAACTTGGCTCTTTGAGTGCGACCTCAGGCCGTGTTCTTTCGATAGCCGTTCAGGTCGCGCCGGTTCCCGGATTTGAAATCGAGGGATTGCCGCAAAACGGAAGCGAGCATGTCTTTGGCCTAGATGCGGACGGGGAGGAACGGCCTGAGAAACAGGCGTTGACTGGGTTTCTCGACTTGATGAAAGGTTTTGATTGCGAAAGCGACGAAATCGTGGGCCACAATGTCATCGGCTTTGATCTGCCGTTCATCTTTCAGCGCTGCCTGATTAATGACATCTGCGTTCCCTCGCTGGTTAATCTCGGGGAGTACAACGTGCGCGGCGTGTTCGATACGATGCATCGCTGGTGGTTAGGCGGAAAGAGGAACGTGAGTCTGGACGACATCGCCTGGGCGCTGGGAATCGAATCGAGCAAGACAGCCGCAGTTGAAGGCAGTAAGGTTTTTGATCTGTATCACTCCGGCAGGCTGGCCGAAATTCGCGAATACAACCTGAACGACGTTCGCGTCACCCGAAAAGTTTACGAGCGCATGGTGGCGTGTTTCGGACGGTAGTTATTCGGCTTCAGCCCGTTTAAGCGACGCTGTTTCATTTCTGCAACATCCTTGGTAGAATCTGTCAAATGTTCGCTTATCCGCTAACGCTACTTATTGGGCTCGCTATTGGGGCGGTTTGCGTCTGGCTTGTCTTCAGGGCAAGGGTGAAGCACGAATACGACAGAGCCAGATCTGAAAGCGCGGCGCAGCTGGCGACTCTCAGCGAACGCCTGGCGGGCAAAGAACATGAGCTGAAGAGACTACAGGAAGCTTTTGATAAAGAACTTGCGGACCACCGTTCTGCCAGGGAACAAAGCGGTGTACTGAAGGCCGAGCTCGAAGGAGAGCGGCGGGCAGCTCAGGAGCGAAAGGAATCATTCAAAGAGGCCGCTGGAGAATTATCGGAAAAATTTAAGGCTCTTTCCCGCGATGCCCTCAAGGATAACAATCAATCTTTTCTGGAGCTGGCTCGCGCGACTCTGGAGAAGTTTCAGGAAACTGCGAAAGGTGACCTTGAATCTCGACAGAAAGCAATTGATCAGTTGGTCAAGCCGTTAAAAGAATCGCTGGACAAAGTCGACGGCAAGATTGGCGACATGGAAAAGACACGCGCGGGAGCTTATTCTGAATTGCGCGAACAGGTGAAGGCACTGGCGACTTCTCAGTTGCACCTTCAGGCGGAGACAGGAAATCTGGTAAAGGCCTTGCGCGCACCTCATGTGCGCGGCCGTTGGGGCGAGATTCAATTGCGGCGTGTAGTCGAATTGGCGGGCATGCTGCAGTACTGCGATTTTGTCGAGCAGGAGACCGTAGTTACCGAAGACATTCGCATCCGGCCCGATCTAATCGTTCGCCTGCCCGGCAACCGCACCATCGTGGTCGATTCAAAGGTTCCTTTCGATGCGTTTTATGAATCGATCTCCACAACCGATGAAACTATCCGGCTTACGAAGTTAAAAGAACACGCGCGGCTGGTGCGCTCGCACATCACCGCTCTGAGTCGAAAGTCGTATTGGGAAACGGTGCAACCCACGCCGGAGTTTGTGCTGCTGTTTCTCCCCGGCGAGACCTTCTACAGTGCGGCACTCGAGCACGATCCAAAACTCATCGAAGATGGTATTACTGAGAAAGTGATCATCGCCACGCCCACCACCTTGATTGCGCTATTGAAGGCGGTCTCATTCGGTTGGCGCCAGGAGCAGATGGCGGAAAACGCTCAGGAAGTAAGCAGCCTCGCCAAGACCCTCTACGATCGTTTGCGAGTTTTCACGAATCATTTTGCCGACATAGGACATGGTCTCGATCGCGCGCTCGATTCCTATAACAAAGGCGTGGGTTCCCTGGAAGCGCGAGTGCTCGTGACTGCTAGAAAGTTCAAGGAGCGTGGCGCCATAGCCGGCGAAGAGATCGAGACCCTGGAGCCGATCGACAAAGCCGCCCGGCCACTCGGTTTGGATGAAGGCGGACTGTTTCCGGATTTGGTCGCCGGCGAAGCCGACGAGGCGGTGGAGGAAGATCCGTTCCCGCTGCTGAGCTCAAAAAGTGCTCATGGAGAATGATTCGTACCAGGAGCCATCCGCAGATTACGCAGATTCCACTGATTAAGAGACCGCAAATCGCTCTGTAATGCCTACCTGGTTTCGCTGCTCTCTTCTCTTCTGTGAAATCCGCGTAATCTGCGGAGAAAGATCCCTGCTTGTCTAAAGAAATCTGGTTAGGACCGTTGCTGGGCACAAATCGCGAGCGCCTACTGGCGCGATGCGCGGAGTTCGTCTCCAAAGGCGAAGCGCATAAGTTTCTGTATCTGGCTGCGTCGCACCCTCTACTGGAGCTGGTCACGGAGCGGTTGCTTGACGGCGCAAAGGCACGTGGCGTGTGGGGCGAGTTTCCGGTTTACCTTTTTCGCGGCTTCGTCCGGCGTGTTCTCGCCGGCGCCGTGCCGCAACAACATGCCCCACCAATCCTGCCACGAATTTCCATCGACCATGAAGAACTACCGCTGAAACGCAGCCTGATTTCGCAGCTTCTCAACGGGCTGGCCGCAACGGGAAAACTTAGAGCATTAGCGCCACTCGTCCACCGCGACGGTTGCGTGAACAGTATCGCAACCTTGATTGGCGAAATTGAGCGCTCCGGGAAGACTCCATCGGAGTTTGCGGCTGTCGTAGAGGCCCGCGCAAAGGATTTGGATGAAGCAACTGGGATAGAGATTACCCCCTCGGCACAGGTGAGCGCGGGAGCCCTCCCTAACGGTCAGGCTTCTGAACTTTCCCTCTTTTCCCTGCTTCCCGAGGCTGTTGCGCCGAGAAGAACGTCTGGGGCCCGCCCGCAGATTGATTTCGATCGCGACATCGCGGTTGTCTATTCCGCCTATGACGACGCGTTGGAACGCTTCGCATTGACTGATGAAGATGCGGATCAATTGCGTGCGCTCGAGATCCTGCGTGGTGAGTTGGCAGGGCAGAGCGTGCGCGTTCCCTGGCTGGAGCAGGTTGAGTTGCTGGTGCTCGATGGCTTCTTCGATTTCACCCCTGTGCAGGGGGAGATGATGCGCTGCCTGATTCCTTCAATTCCGCAGGTGCTCGTCAACCTCAACGGCGATAAACGAAACGAGGAAATCTTCGCACCGTTCCGCGCCACTATCGATCAGCTATGTTCGATTGTGCCCTTTGAAGTAAAAACTGATTCGGAACGATTGCCGGCTAGCGGAGCGCTTTCTTTGTTGCGTGAACGGCTATTCAATTCGGAAGCGTCTTCGTCAAACGCCAAAGAAGCGGGGGCATGCCCCCTTCCTGACTGCGAGAGTGCTGAGAAGAGTAACGTAAATTCACTCGAAAATAGTTCAAAGGGCAGCGAAAAAGATATTCAGAAAGAGATCACGTTGTTCGAATGCAGCGATCGCGAGACCGAAGTTCGCGCTATAGCGAAAGAGATAAAGCGGCTGGTTCTCGCCGAAGGATACCGGTTGGCGGATATTGCCCTGGTCGTACGCGAGCGGGCCTCTTACGCGGACACAATTCTGCGCGTTTTGAGCGATGAAGGGGTACCCTGCAACCTCGAACGCCGAACAGAGTCCATCGAAGTTCCGGCAGTGCGCGCGGCGCTGAAGCTTTTTCAGATGCTGGGCAGTGACGCCCCCAGCGGTCTGAAGAGTGCCGACGTCGCCGATTTGGTTAAGTCGGATTACTTTCGGCTTTCGCAGGACGAACTTGCTTCGCTACAGCGGGAATTTGAACTCGAATATTCCGGGCTGCTTCTGTCAGAGTTTGCGGATGCGGATTCTGATCAGAAAAGCATCCGGGCCGGGCGTTTGCACCGGGAGTTGGGAATTGGGCGCTGGGACGCGGACAGTTTGGAGAACGTGATTGCGTTTGTCGGTAGTGAACTGCGGGTCGCCGACTGGCTGGGCCGCGCGCGGCAACTGATCGCCGAGCTGCCGGCCGCGGAGGAAACCAGGGAATTGTTGGTGGGCAGCGAAACCGCGGATGAAGAAGACGGAGATTCGGTGATGGAAGCTGAATCCGAACGAGACGACCCGTCGATCTTGCGGGCCCCGCGCCCGGAGAAGAAGCGCCGGCCATCACGCGAAGTTCATCCGGCGGCGATCGCCTGGGCCTCTCTAGTAGTGGCACGCCTCGATCAGTTAATCAGGGACCTGCCGCAGAAAGGTCAGCCGCTTGAGTTGCGTAGCGCGCTGATAAAGCTCCTCGACGCGCTTCAGTTCTACAGCGAGACGACCCGGGCCTCTCGAGGATCATCCGACACCGAACTGGCGCAAGTCGCTCTCGATCGGCGTGGGTTGGAGAGTCTGCGGCGAGCGTTCGCCGCAGCGGGCCGCAGTATCCAAATGGCCGGAGCAATCGTAACACCCGGCCCTGCCGGTAACAGAAACGAACGGGTCGCCCTGGAGGTTTTTCTTAACGAAGTTAATCGCTGTCTGCACTCTCAGGTTTTGCGCGCGGGGCTCGGTAATCGAGACGGCCTGCGCGTGCTCGAGGCCACTGACGTGCGCGGTCTGCGTTTCCGCGCCCTGTTCATTGCCGGCCTGATCGAAGGCGGATTCCCTTTGCGCGCCTCGCGGGATTGGATCTATCCACATGAAGAGCGCGAGCGTTTGCAGCGCTATGGCGTGACTCTGGAAGACAAGTCGCCGGACGTTCTGCTTAAGGAGGAACACTATTTCTATCAGGCAGCTTGTCGCGCTACTGATCGTTTGTATCTGACGCGACCACTAACGCTCGACGACGGAACTGAAACCGTGGCTTCTTATTATATCGACGAGCTGCGCCACGCCGTTGCCCCAGCGGAAATAGAAGTCAAAAGGATTCGCCGCGACTTTGACGAGCTGGGCCTTTTTGATTCTTCCAGTAGCGCTGAACTGGCAATCTCGCTGGTGCGGCAAAGCGAGCAGCACCTACACCGCGCAGGCAGGAAGAATGTGTTGCCGTTGCTGCAAATCGAGCGGCTGATTTCGCGAGCGGAGGCCGGGGGCTACCTGTCACCATCGGCGCTGCGACGCATCGAGATCGAACGCGAAAGAGCGGGCCCGAGCTTTGGTCCGTACGATGGCCAGATGACCGATCCTGATCTGATTTCCCTGTTGAGTGAAGAATTCGGTCCGCTTTTTCCCCATAGCGCCAGCGGCCTCAGTCTCTACGGAAACTGCCCGTACAAATTCTTTGCCAGCCGGGTATTGAAGCTTCAGCCTCGGGGCGAGGCGGCGCTCGATCTCGAAGCTATTGACGCAGGCAAGCTACTGCATGAAGTCTTGCGCCGGTTCTTTGAGCGCCATCGAACACATTCGTTGCTGTCGCTCGATCGCGAAGAAATCCATCGCGAGCTGGCTGAGGTTGCGGATGAGGTTTTCGATGAACACGAACGAGTCGTGCCGCCTCTGAATCCGCGAATCTGGAAAATCGATCGCGAGATTCGCAAGATTATTCTGGA